>VXRD01000150.1 GCA_009838845.1 Gemmatimonadota bacterium
TATAAAAAAAACAACAAGCTAGAATCTGAAACAAGTTTTGGCACAGATATTGCAGATAGGTAGATGTGCATATGATCGATAACCAAAAACTAAAAGGAGATATACCATGGGTACTTTTTCAAGAATAAGCAATGTGGTCCGCGCTGAGGTTGACGATGTTCTGAATAAGATAGAGGATCCCAGAAAGATGGTGCGGCAAATGGTTCGGGATATGGAGGACGCGCTGGATGATGCGGTGGTTGCTGTGGCACAGGCGATGGCCAGTGAGAAGTTGCTGGCGCGTCGGATTGCACAGAAGCGGGAAGAGTCGGCTTTGTGGGCGCGCAAGGCAGAGGATGCTGTGGATGTCGGTGAGGAGGAACTGGCGCGCAAGGCGCTGTTTCAGAAGGTGGTGGTTGATGAGGCGGTCAATACCCTGCAGAAAGCACGCGAGGAAGCGGAAGAGGTGACGGCGACGCTGAAGCAGCGACTCGCAGAACTGAAGGCGAAGTTGGCGTCTGCCCGCGCGCGACAAAGCACTCTGGCGATTCGCAGACAGGTGGTGGTGCAGGAGATGCGACAAGATGCGCGTGTAGAGGCTTATGATCGGTTTGTTCGGGATGTGGCGCGCGAGGAAGCGACTGCTGAGATCTATGCCGAGATGGCGGGCGATGCTCAGTTGGAAGAGGAGTTTGATCAACTGGAGCGAAAGCAGCGCGTCGAGGCGGAGATGCAGGTGTTGAAGGAGAAGATAAAACAAAGTGCAGAACAGAATAGTGAATCTGAGGAGGGGAAGTAATTATGTTGGCAAAATTATTCGGCATCGCCTTGCTGGTCGTCGGCGGGTTTGTTGCATTTTGCTTGCTGATGGCTCTCGTTGGAACGATTTTTAGTATTTTGATTTTTGCATTGAAGGTCGCAATCCCCGTGGTGCTGGTGTATCTGGGGTATCGGTTGATTACGAGAGATAGACATCAGGTTACGTATTGAATGATTGGTTGACAACCAATGAATAGAAGCCCCGGGCGTTGGATGACGTCCGGGGCTTTTGTGTACAAATGCTTGACAGAGAGACTTATTGAAGATTATTTTTTCTCATTCAGTGCTTATGATTGATAAGGTGGCTTGTATGGGAAAATTTTTTTTCAAACTACGATCGCGAACTACTGACCCGTTTGCGCGAGTAAAAAATTACCTGAAATTTCGCGTTGAGCGATTGTTGTTGAGCGGGGCGCATTCTCGATTGCTATTTATCGCGACCTTAATTGGCATTGTCGCCGTTGGCGGTGGTTTGCTGGTGCAGGGAACGGATGCACCTTTTGATGATCGCGAAACAGCTATCTGGTGGGCTTTTTTGCGTTTGACTGATCCGGGTTATTTGGGGGATGACGAAGGGCTTGCCCGCCGCGTGATTTCAACGGTGGTGACAGTGCTTGGATACGTGCTTTTTATGGGGTCGTTGATCGCGATTATGACGCAGTGGCTCAATCAGACGATTCGCGATTTTGAGCGCGGGCTTACGCCCATTGTGCGTCGCAATCACATTTTGATTTTGGGATGGACCAATCGCACATCCGAAATTGTCAGCGAGTTGATGCGTGCCGAAGGTCGCGTGCGCCGGTTTTTACAATTGCGCGGTGCGCGTGGGTTACACGTGGTGATTCTTTCCGAAGATGTGAGTTTGGAGCGCACGATGGAATTGCGGAGAGCACTGGGTCCTCTGTGGAATCCTAAGAAGATCACTTTTCGGTCGGGGATACCCCTGCGGATAGAACATCTGGAGCGCGTGGATTTTCAAAATGCGAGTGCCATTATTTTGCCCGGTGCGGATTTTGCCTATGGCAGTGCGGATGAATCGGATACGCGTATCATAAAAACACTGTTGTCAATAGCGAATCAGCGGGAAAAAGAAGATGGAATAGAAGTTCTACCCCTGCTGGTGACAGAAATTTTTGATTCCGACAAAGTGTTTATGGCTAAAAGGGCTTATAGAGGCATTTTAGAGATTTTGGCGAGTGATCTTTTTATTACGCGATGTATGGCACAAAATGTGCGTCATCCGGGATTGTCACAGGTGTTCCACGATATCTTGTCGCACGGGGTTGGCAATGAGGTCTATGTGCGAATGTGCGAGGAGTTTACAGATTTTCGTTTTGGCGATCTATCAGGTGCGTATCCCAAAGCGATTTTGCTGGGTGTGGTGCGTCCTCAAGGTGAAACTTTTTGCCCCCTGCTCAATCCGCCCGAGGATCTGATTTTGGAAGCAGAAGACCGGCTGGTCTTTTTGGCAGAAGATTACGGGGATTGTGAACCTCTGAGAAATTATCAGTTAGAACGCGTATCGCGTAAATTTCAAGAGGTGCCCCATGTGAGGGAAAAAGGCAAACGACGCATCTTAATTTTGGGATGGAATCACAAAGCTGCGGTTTTGCTTAAAGAATTCGGCAGGCAGATGCGCGAACAATTTGAGATCGCGGTTTTGTCTCTTATACCCTCGGCACAAAGAGAAGCTGAAGTAGCGCAAAAAGGTATTGACCCGCGCCGAGTCGTTGTCACCCATCGCGAAGGCGATCCCACTTCTCTGTCAGATTTAAGAGAAATGGAGCCAGGTGGGTATGACAATGTGGTGATTTTGGGCAGTGACTGGGTAGAGACACAGGAAGAGTCAGATGCGCGGACGATTGTGGGACATCTGGTGCTGAGGAATGTGCTGGAGGGGAGCACGCATGAACCAGAAATTCTGGTCGATTTGATGGATTTCGACAATATCGCGTTGTTTGAAGATTACGATACCGAGGTCTTGGTTACGCCAATGATCGCAAGCCATGTGCTGGCACAAGTTGCGTTGCGTCGGGAGATCAATGTCGTTTATGAAGAGTTGTTTGCCGCTGGTGGTGCAGAGATTTTCTTTCGCCGGGTTTCAGATTACGACATAGCAGGTAAAAATGTGAACTTTGGAGAGATAAAAGAGATGTCGGCATGTCGGGGCGAAATCGCGCTGGGCATTCGCTTGCAAAACGGCGGGGTTGTGCTCAATCCGGCGCGTGATGAACCATATATGCTAAGTGAATCGGATGATCTTATTGTATTGGTTCGGGAGGATTAAGTATGAAGCCATGGGATAATTTACGCACGGTAATTGAAGAACCAATCGTTTCTTTTGGCGAAATAGAAATAACGCCAGCCATTTTGCTGACGGCTACGCTGATTATTCTTATTGCGTATGGTATATCGCGGTTGTTGCAGCGCATGTTGCGGCGCAATGTGTTTGAACGGATACATTTAAACGAGGGTTCGCAGTCGGCTATTTGTCGCCTATTGCACATTGTTATTATGTGCATCGGCGTATTTATCGCCATAGAATATACCGGGATTAATCTGACGACATTGGCTGCGGTCAGTGCGGTATTGCTGGTGGGGATTGGTTTGGGGTTGCAAACTATTACTCACAATTTTATCAGCGGACTCATTATGTTGTTTGAGCGCCCCGTGCAGGAAGGAGATTTTGTGGAGGTGGGCGGTGTGCAAGGCCGTGTGCAGGCGGTCAATGCATATAGCACAAAGGTCGAGACCCTGGACAATGTGACGATTATTGTGCCCAATTCAAAATTTCTATCTGAAAATGTCACAAACTGGAGCTTTCAAGAGTCAAAAGTGCGTATTCATGTGTCTGTAGGGGTGTCTTACGGTTCCGATGTGGAACTGGTCGCGGAAACGTTGTTGGAGGTGGGGCGGGCGCATCCAGAGGTTTTGTCCGATCCCGAGCCGCAGATCCAGTTCCTGACATTTGGCGATAGTTCTCTGAATTTTGATTTGCTGGTGTGGATTGTGGATCCTACCCGTCAGTATTTTGTGATTAGCGATTTGAATTTTGCAATTGTCCAGGCATTTCGAGAGCGGGATATCGCGATTCCATTCCCACAGCGAGATTTGCATGTGCGCAGTGCCGTGCCCATGCATTTGCCGACATCATCTGAAAATGATCGGGGAGAATAATGTCAGTAGATAGACGACCTGTTGCCGGTGCGTTGATGGTCGGATTTGCAGCGAGTTTTTTGTTGTGTGGATATGAGTTTGTGCGGAGTGTATCCACGTCGTTGTTTATTGGGGCGTATGGGGCGCACAATTTGCCTTTTGTTATGACGCTGGCGCCTCTGGGTACGTTCGGTATGGTTTGGGGGTATGGGGTGTTGTTGTCGCGGTTTGGGTCTCGGCAGACTTTGTTTTTGACGTCGGTGCTTTCGGGTGGGGGTATTCTGGCGTGTTATGGGGGTATTTTATCTGGTTTTCATCCGGCGGTCGGGGTGTTATATGTGCTGCGCGAAGCGTATATTGTGCTGATTATTGAGCAATACTGGTCGTTTATCAATAGCGTCTTGCGAGATGATCAGGGGCGAAAGTACAATGGTCCGATCTGTGGGATTGCGTCGGTGGGTGCGATTTGTGGGGGGTTGATTGTAGGACAAACGGCGAAGGTGATAGGCAGTGAACATCTGTTGATTTTTGCAGGGTTATCTCTGCTGCCAGCAGCCTTTCTGGCGTGGTGGGCGTATGGTCTGGGGGGTGTGCCAGTTCAGGAGCCGGAAAAGCGGGGCAAGCTGGCATTGGGTTTGTTTCGGGATATTCCAACTTTGCGCTATCTCGCAGGCTTGATTTTTGTGACGCAGATGGTGTCGGCGGTGCTGGATTTGAGGTTCAGTGGACTGGTGGAGACGGCTTTGCCGATACAGGATGAACGCACCGCTTATTTGGGATATTTTTATGCTTTGTTGAATGGATGTGCGTTTGTGTTTCAGTTTGGCGTTGCACCCCTGTTGCTGCATTTTGTGTCGTTGCGAACCGCCCATCTCGGTATTCCGGTGGTTCATCTGATAACGTGTGGGGTGTTGTTGGCATATCCGACTCTGACTACTGGTGCGTTGGCTTATCTGGTGTTTAAGACGCTGGATTATTCGGTGTTTCGTGCGGCAAAAGAGTTGCTCTATATTCCGCTTTCGTTTGATGCGAGGTACCGGGCAAAAGAAGTGATCGATGCGTTTGGTTATCGCGCATCAAAGGGGATGACTTCGGGATTGATTGCACTGGCGGGGACCATTTCTTACAGGGTTTTCAATATTGGGCGGTTACCGGGATCAGTATATCCGCTTGTCGCATTGGGCGCGTTGGGTGTATGGAGCTGGATCGCGTGGGCAATTACAAGATCGGAGGATGATAGGGGGCGGCGACTACGGGTTTCAGAGGAAGTTGCTGATTTGTAGATGAGTGCTTGACATAAAATACCAAAACTTCTATTTTTAACCGCGCTGATAGGAAAAGGATAAAAATATGAATACAACCCGTCAAACATCCCCACAACTGAGAAAGGGTCCTGCCCAGGTGACAGGTTATCTGACACCGGGCAGTGCCATTGGGATTATACGTATATATGCCGCGAAGACGCTTGTGGGGTGTTGTTTGTCTTAAGCTATATACTTTTTGTATGACACACCGCCAGGGGCGTTTGCCGTGGCGGTTTTTTTGTGCAGCAATTTGGGGCGTTTAACCAGATGGGTGGGGTTGGGGGTATCCTGTTCATCCTTCCATCACTGGATAGAGGCATTCCAGTGCAGGCTCTGCCCATCCTGATCCTGATAGGAGTTTTTAATGTTTGAGAAAGTAGATACAAATGTGAATTTTCCCAAAGAGGAAGAGAAGGTGCTCGCTTTTTGGGATGAGATCAGGGCATTTGAAAAATCGCTCGAGATCCGAAAGAATAACGACGAATACGTTTTTTACGATGGGCCGCCTTTTGCGACGGGTTTGCCGCATTACGGACACTTGCTGGCCGGGACGATTAAAGATGTGATCCCGCGCTATCAAACGATGAATGGCAAATACGTAGATCGCGTTTTTGGATGGGACTGCCACGGTTTGCCCGTAGAGTACGAGCTCAGTCAGGAACTGGGCTTGAATAGCAAAAGTGAGATTGAAGAGTACGGGATTGCGGAATACAATGAGGCCTGTCGGGGTATTGTTTTGCGCTATACTGCCGAGTGGCGACAATTCGTCAAGCGAATCGGGCGCTGGGTCGATTTTGAAAATGGATATCGCACGATGGACCGCGACTATATGGAGTCTATCTGGTGGGTGTTCAAACAGCTTTGGGACAAGGGCTTGATCTACGAGGGACACAAAATTTTGCCTTACTGTCCCCGGGATGCAACACCTTTGTCCAATTTTGAAGCCAATCAGGGTTATGAGATGGTGCAGGACCCGGCTATTACCGTTGCGTTTAAACTCAAAGAAGAATCGGATACATATCTGCTGGCGTGGACGACAACGCCCTGGACACTGCCGTCAAATCTGGCAATGACTGTGCACGAAGATATAGATTATGTGTATGTCAAAGATGAGGATGTGACGTACGTTCTCGCTGAGGCGCGTGTGGATACCTATTATCCCTCGGGAAGACCCGAGATTGTCAGGACCGTAAAGGGGAAGGAACTTCTCGGTCTGCAATACGAACCGCTTTTTCCCTATTTTGAAGATCTGCGCGCGGAGGGGGCGTTCCGCATTATTACAGCAGAGTTTGTGACTACTGAAGAAGGGACGGGTGTTGTCCACACGGCACCTGGATTTGGTGAAGACGATGCCGAAGCCGGTCGCGTTCACGGCGTTCCGTCTGTTTGTCCGATTGATGCCGAATGTCGTTTTACGTCTGAGGTACATGACTACGAAGGGCGTTTTGTCAAGGACTGTGATAGCGATATTGTGAATCGCTTAAAAGAGGAGGGCAAACTCGTTCACCGCTCTACACATCATCACAGTTATCCCCACTGCTGGCGGTGTGAGTCGCCCCTTATTTACAGGGCGATTTCGACCTGGTTTGTCAATATTGAGAAGATTAAAGACAATATGCTCCGTGCAAACGCGCAAATTCACTGGGTGCCCGAACACATCAAAGCGGGGCGTTTTGGCAATTGGCTGGAAAATGCGCGGGATTGGGCGATTTCCCGCAATCGCTATTGGGGTTGTCCGCTTCCCCTGTGGCGAAATGAAGAGACGGGTGAGACTGTGTGTGTTGGCTCTATCGGCGAGCTGGAGGAACGCACGGGTGGCAAGTTTGACGATATCCACAAGCATTTTATGGATCCGGTTATTATTGAGGGTGAAACGGGGCCATTGACCCGCGTGCCCGAAGTGCTCGATTGCTGGTTTGAGAGCGGTTCTATGCCCTATGCACAACGCCATTATCCGTTTGAAAACAAGGAGTGGCTGGACGCGCATTTCCCGGCGGATTTTATCGCTGAGGGATTGGATCAGACGCGGGGCTGGTTTTATACGCTTGTGGTGCTCGGCGCTGCCCTTTTTGACCGTCCGCCGTTCGAGAATGTGGTGGTCAATGGTATGATCCTGGCGGAAGATGGGCGCAAAATGTCCAAGCGTTTGAAGAATTATCCCGATCCGATGCATATTATGAATACGTATGGTGCAGATGCGCTGCGTCTCAATATGTTGTCTTCTCCTGTGGTGCGCGGGGAAGATCTCGCGTTTTCGGAACAGGGGGTTCAAAAGACGATGCGCAGTGTGCTGCTGCCTTTGTGGAATGCGTATAGTTTTCTCGTTACTTATGCGCGTGTTGATAACTGGCAGCCCACGTCGGATCGGTCAGATCATCCGCTTGACCGCTGGATTCGCGCGCGTTTAAATCATCTGGTGCGCGATATTCGACAGGGTCTGGATCGCTGTCACTTGCAAACAGCGGCCACGCGATTTGCAACATTTATCGACGATATGACCAACTGGTATATCCGGCGCAGCCGACGGCGTTTCTGGAAGAGCGATAATGATAGCGATAAATTGTCTGCTTATGCGACGCTCTACCACGTGCTTTTGACGCTGGTTAAAGCACTGGCGCCTTTCGCGCCGTTTATCACGGAGACTATCTACCGGAATTTGCGCGCGAGCGATATGCCGGAGTCCGTGCATTTGTGCGATTATCCCGATGTGATCGAAGCCGATCTGGATGAGAGACTGGAACAGCAGATGGCGCACACGCGGACAGCGGTCGGGTTGGGCAGGTTCTTGCGCAGTCAGGCCAATGTCAGGACCCGACATCCTTTGCGTGCGGTGATTCTCGTGTCTATGCAGGAGGATGTGCGCGAAGACCTCAGGGCGTTACAGGATATTGTCGCGGATGAGTTAAATGTGAAGCGCGTGGATATTCGCGACGATGAAGAGGCAGTGGTGACGCTTTCTGCAAAAGCCAATTTCAGAGTGCTGGGGCCGCGTTTGGGAAAAGATATGAAGGTGGCCGCGGGGAAGATTGCGGGTCTCGGCTTTGAGGAAATCCAATCTTTGCGCGAAGGTCACGCGCTGTCATTGGATTTGGATGGTGCGGAGTCTTTAGATCTCACGGTGGATGATATTTTGATCCAGCGCGAAGAGAAAGAAGATATGGCAGTGGCCAATGAAGGCGATATTACAGTGGCGCTGGATTTGCACAGAGATGAAAATTTAGTACGCGAAGGTCTGGCGCGCGAAATCGTCCATGTGATTCAAAATATCCGCAAGGAGAAGGGGCTGGATGTTTCAGATCGGATTGCAGTGACATATATGGATAATGGCAATTCTCTGGCACCTGCTTTCGATCAGTTTCGGGATTATATCATGGGTGAGACGCTCTGTACGAGATTGGTTCGCGCAGATGAGGTAGATGGCGATGCGGTTGACCTCGAAGGCCAGGCCGTGCGGTTTCTCGTCGAGAAAACAAGTGTGTTATAAAATCAACGAATCAGCGAATCAACGAATCAGCGAATCAACGAATCAACGAATCTAATGAAGCAGGTAATGTATACATGAAAGCCGTCATTGCGGCATGGTTTTAGCCGCAATCCAGAGGTTTTGGGTGGTTGGGCGGGGTTCGTCTATTCGTCTATTCGTCTATTCGTCTATTCGCGCTTTGTATTGCAGTAGTAATCAATGCATTTCTTTTTGGTCGTGTAGTGTAATCGAAAGAGCTATGATGCAAAATCACGCACGGGTCGTTATTATCGGTGCCGGTATCGCCGGTACCAGCGTGGCCTACCACCTTGGACAACTGGGGTGGAAGGACATTGTGGTCCTGGAAAAGGGTCCCTTGTTCAAAACCGGCGGCTCGACTTCCCACGCCCCCGGCCTCGTTTTCCAGGTCAATGTCTCGCGCATGATGTCTGTCTTTGCCCGCGAAACGACCCAGCTCTACCAACGCCTTAGTCCACCCGACGGCGAGCCATTGTGGTTTGAGGTCGGAGGATTGGAAGTCGCGACGACGCCTGAGCGGTTCGACGACCTCAAGCGCAAGGTCGGGGCTGGCCGGACCTGGGGCATTGATACCGGCTTGCTCGGCCCGGACGAGGTCCGCGAAAAAATCCCGCTGTTGACCGACTCGATTTACGGTGCTCTGTACACGCCCGGCGATGGCATTGCACGGGCCTGGCAACTGGCCGAGGCTATGGGAGACCAAGCCCAGGCCAGCGGGGCCGCGAGGTTTTATGGAAATACCACAGTAACCGGTATTGACGTGGTCGGGGGCCGCGTGGTTGCGGTGCATACTGATCGCGGGCATATCCGCACCGAGGCCATCGTCTGTGCCGCCGGGATATGGGGGCGCCTGATCGGTCAGATGGCCGGCGTCTCCCTGCCGCTGGTGCCTTTTTGCCACCTGTACGCCGAAACAACTCCCTTGCCCGAACTCGCTGGGGAAACCATGCAATATCGGCACCCTATTCTCCGCCATCAGGACCGGGCAATCTACTGCCGGCAAGAGGGCAAGGCGTACATCATCGGCTCCTACGACCACGAGCCTGTGCGCGTCGAACCGGAGGATATCGAGTCGCACGAGGAAGCCCCCGAGATGCCTTCAATGCGGCCCTGGTCGGCCGCGGCCTTCCGAGAGGGGATGATCTCGGCCAGCGAACTGCTGCCAGCACTTGGTCGAGCCGCACTGTCCCGCAAGGTCAACGGCTTGTTGCTGTTTACGCCAGACGGAATGCCCGTGCTTGGCGAGGCTCCTCAGGTGAAGGGGTTTTGGTCAGCCGAGGCGGTGTGGATCACGCATGCTGGCGGTGCTGGCAAAGCGGTTGCCGAGTGGATGGCAAACGGCCAGCCAACCATGGATTTGCGCCACGCCGACCTCGCCCGCTTCCTTCCCTACCAGCGCACCGCGTCCTATGTCGTCCAGCGCAGTACGCAGCAATACCGCGAGGTTTACGACATCATTCATCCGGCCCAGCCGATAGCCGCCCCGCGCGGCCTACGCCTCCTCCCGTGCCATCAACGCTATCGGGAACTGGGGGCCGTCTTCGTCGAAAGCGCGGGGTGGGAACGGCCTCAGTGGTTTGAGACCAACGCGGTCCCCACCGACTACAGTCACACCCGCAGCGGCTGGGCGGCGCGTTTTTGGTCGCCGATCATCGGCACAGAGCACCGCGCTGTCCGCGAGCGCGTGGGGCTTTTTGACTTGACTCCATTTGCCAAATTTCGCGTATCTGGGCCGGGGGCCCTGGCGTTTTTGGACTATTTGGCCGCCAACCGCTTGGACCAACCCGAGGGCCGCATTACCTACACCTCAATGCTTACGCCACAGGGGGGCATCCAGTGCGATTTGACCGTAACACGCCTTGCCGACGATCAATTCTTCATCGTCACTGGTGGCAGTACCGCCGAGCGCGACAAGGCGTGGATCCACCGGTACATGCCCACAGATGGCTCAGTTGTCCTGTCCGATGAGAGCAGCCGCTGGTGTTGTGTAGGCGTTTGGGGTCCCAGGGCGCGCGAACTACTGCGTCGCATTACCGACGCCGACGTGTCTGACCGCGCATTTCCCTACCTGACCGCGCAGCATCTCGACATCGGCGCAATTCCGATTCTTGCTTTGCGGGTTTCCTATGTCGGCGAACTCGGCTGGGAACTTTACGCGCCGTTCGAGTTTGGGCAAGCCCTGTGGGATGAACTTTGGCGAGCTGGCCAGCCCCACGGCGCGATTGCCGCTGGATTAGGGGCTTTTGACTCTCTGAGGCTTGAAAAGGGCTATCGGCTTTGGGGCAACGAACTCCACACCGAGTACAATCCGCTGGAGGCCGGACTTGCTTTTGCGGTGCGGATGGAGAAGGGGGACTTCATTGGTCGGGCGGCTCTCGTCAGGGCTCGTGTGCAAGGCCCGGCGCGAAAACTCTGCTGTCTGACCCTTGACACACCCAACGCGGTGGTCATGGGAAACGAGCCGATTTGGATCAATGACCGCATAGTTGGCTATGTCACCAGTGCCAACTACGGCTACTCTATCAACCGCGGGATCGCCTACGGCTATCTGCCGGTGCAACACGCCCGCGTGGGAACCCATGTGGAGATCGAATACTTTGGCGAGTTTCTCTCAGCTACGGTTGCCTCCGAACCTTTGTGGGATCCGCAGATGATGCGCCTCAAGTGCTGAGGACCTGGCATGCTGCAAAAAATAATACGCCCTCCTTTCGGGGGCGTATTATTGTATCCGGCGGCTGGCGCACCCTGTTAGTTGACGTAATCGCGGCCTTTGCGCTGCGCCACTTCGCGGATGTTGGGGTTTACCGATGGGCGAAAGGGCACCTCGACGATCTCGGCGGACACCGCGCAGTCGCCGTATTCGGGGGGGAGGTGGACGCGCAGGGCTGTCCCGATGGCCCGCATTTCCCAGGGCACATAAGCCAGCGCGATGTTGGTTTCCAACTCGGGCGAAAACCACGGCGAGGTGACGTAGCCGAGCGGATCACCGCCCTCGGCGGCACTAATCAGCCAGAAGTCGTGGGCATAGTCCGTCACCGGCATTCCTCCGAAGGTGATTCCGACCAGTACATTGCGAAATGGAGGTTTCCCGGCCTCGATGGCCGCCCGCACCTCGTTGAGCTTTTGCTTGTCGATGTAGGCGGCCTGCTTTTTGCGCGGCACCTGGTAGCCGAGATTGCACTGGAACGGCAGGGTTTCCTGGTCCATGTCCTGACCCCAGGAGAGGATGCCTGCAGCGATGCGTCGGTGATGGGCCGGGGCAATTACCATCAGTTGGTGCCGCTCGCCGATTTCGAGCAGTGTGTGCCACAGGTCTTCGGCGTACAGAGTGGCGTCTCTGAGGTAAATTTCGTAGCCTTTCTCGCCGCTAAAACCGGTTTGCGAAACCACGACTGGATGTCCGGCCACTTCCCCTTCCATCAAGCCATAAAACGGAATATCGCGCACGCGCTCGCCAAACAGATCGACCATCAATGCCTCGGACTTCGGTCCTTGAATCTGCACTGGTGCCACATCGATTTCGCCGATGGACACATCGTAGCCCAGTCCTACTTTGACACCGCGCAACCACATTTCCAGGTCGCTGTCTGCCAGCGAAAACCAGTACTCGTCCTCGGCGAGGCGCAACAACACCGGGTCGTTGAGTATGCCGCCGTCTTCATTGCAGAGGATGACGTACTTTCCGTGCATTGGTTTGATGAGGGTGGCGTCGCGAGTGATGACGTAGTTGACAAAGGCGTCGGCGTCTGGTCCCTTCACCTGGATCTGGCGCTCGACAGCCACGTTCCACAGCGAGACGTGATTGACCAGCGCGTCGTATTCGGCCATAGCCCCGCCATCTTGCGGGCGCACATAGCCGCGCGGGTGGTATATGCGGTTGTACACGGTGGCACGCCAGCACCCAGCCTCCATTGATAGATGCCAATACGGCGATTTGCGGACGCGGGTGGAAATGAGCATTTCTACCGGGGTCGCGCCGGACTGGCGGAGATTAATGGGCACGCACCGGTCAGACTGATCCACGCTGATGCATTGGGTACCTGATCGGGAGCGGTTCATGGAATATCTCCTTTTGATGATGCACCGGGTCTCAGTCCGGCTACAGGGACAACCAGTAGATAATGATTTCGCATGAGTTGTTCAGTTGTGATGGCTTCATGTCCTGCTTTTATACAACCCCAAAATACCCACCGCGATCAATACGCCCGCTGTTGGTCCCGCTATGTCCAATCCCAACCAGAATCCTTCTTTCCATTCGACGCTTTCAGTGCCAAACATTTCATCTACGACGACCACTTGCTGCTTGTTTTTCGTAAAGATCTGAGTTCCGTCTATCATCCACTTTGCACCTATACCTATCGCGAGTATAAATGCGATTATGCTGACGGTTTTCCACATGGCCTACTCCGCATTTTGAGACTGCCCTTGCCTATTTATGCTTTATATGATAAATTGAATCACAGGGATTTTGGAAAATATCTCAGATGGAGACCTATCATGCAGATATTTATTAGCCATTCGCATAATGATGCAATGTTTGCCAGGAAAGTTGCATCTTTGCTTCAAGATCAGGGTTTGAATGTTTGGGAAGCGAGTAACGAAATTTTCCCCGGAGACAATTGGGCAGCTAAAATCTCTCAAGGGTTACAAGAATCTAACGCAATGGTTGTATTGCTAACGCCTGAATCATTAAAATCCATCTGGGTGCAACGCGATGTAGAATATGCTCTCGGAGCGCTAGAATATAGTGGACGTCTTATTCCTGTTCTTATTGATCCAGATAAAACAATTGCAGAAGATGATATACCCTGGATTCTGAAGCGTTTAAATATCATTGACTTGACTGAACATGAAACAGAAGAAGACGGGATTCGCAAAATTGCCGATACCCTCCTGGCATCTTCCTAATTCCTCTCCCAAAGTACAGCCCTTCCATGCTACCTGAAGAAGTTTTCCTTTCCCATTCGGACCATGATCGAGAATTTGTATCTCATTTAGCCAATGTAATACGCGATCACGGTATTCCAGCCTGGTATAGTCGCACTGATATTTTAGGCGCACAGCAATGGCATGACGAAATTGGCCTGGCACTAAACAGATGCGATTGGTTTGTGATTATACTCTCACCCAACTCTGTGGAATCTCGTTGGGTAAAAAGAGAACTGCTTTTCGCTCTTGACCAATCTCATTTTGGGGAAAGAATCATCCCTCTGTTATATCGAGATTGTGATTATGAAAAACTGTCCTGGACATTGTCCATCTTTCAAATGGTAGATTTCACGAAAAATTTTGATGATGGATTTCGCGATTTGTTCCGAATATGGGGTATAGGATATAGAAATCCGTGATCAATAATTCCAGTCCCAGCCTCTCTTAGTCCCTCACCTCGTACTTTTCTTACACCACCTTCCGTCTATCATCGCTGACTGCTGACTGCTCTAATATAATAATACTTGCAATAATATAGGGCTGCGTGCAATAATCTGCGTGCAATAATTTGACGAGGGTGGTGGTGCGAGAGGTGGGATATAGTGGGATAGCGCGGGGTGATGCGGGAAATCGGCATACGACACGAAAAAGCCCCCGATCGAGAAGATCAGGGGCCGAGTTTTTTGCGGGTACCGAGCAGGCTATTCATTCTCGTTCAGAGCCGAAAAGCTCCATCTGCTGAGGCCCCGAAGTTCGCGCGATGTATTCATCCCAATGCCTGTCCCTGCACATATCGCAACGGCTAAATTTGCCGTGATCCGTATAGACCCACCAGCAGTCGCCGTGCGTACCGCAGTAGTGGCACTTTGCGCGGTGGGGGATTGTGTGGCGCAAGTAGGTCGGAATCGACTTCGTGGCCATATCAGCACACCCTGTTTTCTTTTACCCTGTCGAGTTCGATAATAACCCGCGCGGCCTGGCGCCGTGTCAGCACGCGCATAAGCGGGGTGGTGTTGTCCGTCGAAGTCTTGTACAGAATGCGGATAAAATCCCGCAATTCTTGCTGCCAGAACTCCGGAAAAACTTGTTGCGCCAGGCGATTTAACCTGGCGATCTGGATCATGGTGGGCTTCTCTGGTGTGCCGAACTTCGACGACGAGAGGCCGCCAAACTCCCCGTCTGCCAGCCGCATCAAAAGCACTTCTTTTTCGTCTTTCCCTTCAGGTACCTCAACGCTGCCTCGGTCAATCTGGTGCGTCGCAATCACCCGTTCGATGGCCTCTTCAATCGTCATATCCACACCCCGTCACGATTTCAAGCTGATCAATTTTTCCCTGCTCTTCCCATGCGACATAGGCCACTTCGACAGTGTTGAGCAGGCCGTTGAGAGCCGGGCAATCTGTTGGCATATCGACGAGGTCGTGGGGGCTTGCAAAATCCCGGTATGCCAGCATGATGTCATAGAAACTCTTTTCGTTCTGCGGGCTACCTTTCGCCTGGTCGATGACCGACTTTAGCCTGTCCGTCAATTCCTGCTTTGGTTTGCCTGGGACAGTCGTCATGCTGTGCAGTATCTGGCGGGCGAGCTTGCACCGATATTCGTATGGATTCCGCTCGTCATCCAGTGCGTAAAGTGCCGCCAAAATGGTGAGGGTGTCATTTTCTGTCATGGTATCTGCCTCTTAGTTGAGTTTTGGGCCAAATTGTGACTTGCTCAGTTTGTGTTCCATCTCCTCAAGCAAGTCTTTATCTATAGACTCTCCTTTATCTGCGATATCGCTCGTAAGGTGCATAAACATCTCAAGCAGGTCCATCAGCCTGCCTTCCCTGGCCGAGGATTCCAGCACCTTATTCCATAGGGTTTGATTGAGGGCAACCTCAGAGCCTCTGTGGTCTGACTTGAGATAGAGGATGGGCAAAATCTTCTTACGCATATTCTCACTCCTTATCGGTATAGGTGCGCAGATCCAGCATGAGTTGTTCGGCCAAGTCGCCGATCGGGATGTCTTTCAGTCGCCGCATGCGATAGAGTAGCGACAGGGCGCCGCGGTAGTAGCGCTCCACGATCTCTGCAAGCTCTTCTGGTGTCTCCACAACAAAATACCCCGCAGGCGAATGCGGGGTGGAGCCAACAGGCAGTCCATGCACCTGCACGAGGCTCTTGATGATGTTCCTGAGTCTCCGTGCAGGCATTCCGGCAGCGACGCTTAGCACTGCCTGCGTGACCGCTTCATCCCTGCCGCGATGGGAGGTCGAGAGCATGTCCCACACCAGCGACTCATCGGGGGTGAGACGGCTGAGGGCCTCGTACTGTATCGTCATCTGTTCCATCTGGCTTTTCCTGTGATTTTTTCCAGACCTGTCGGACACGCGACTCGTCGCGACGGATGAGCGTGTCGGGCTCTTGGTCTGGGTGGTGGGCGGATTGGTAGGCCATCCTTCGTCGCTTTGAATCGACCCGCGCCTGCTCGCGTGTCTTGATCCGCTCGCGCAGGTCGGATATGAGCACCTTCGCACTCAATTTCGTGAATACAGCCGAGGCTATATTTCGATAGGCCATATCAGCTTCCTCTTCGAGCAGCACCGAGGAGAGAGCAAGGTGCGACAGGTGCTTGATCTGTTTTTTCGTCGCTGGCTCTGCGATCTTGGCATGGAGCAGCTGTCCGACAGCCCCTGGCAGGGATACTCCTGTGCGTATATCCGCTATGAGCGACTCGATGCTGATGCCTTCGAGCAAGATCACCTGGCGACAGAGGGACAGGATGGCCGCGCGCTGCCTGGCCGTGCTCTTTTCTGCTTCTGTGGATGATGCGGGAATGTGGTATCCCACTGGGCTGCGCGACGAATAAATGATCTGGTAGCCCTGGTCGCGCAGTGCGCGGATAGATGCTCGCACATCATCCGTATCGGACTCGATATCGGCCCCGATCTGTGCCGCTGTGATCGCATTATCTCTCCCGATACGGTGCCTCAATGCGAGCCATGTCTGCCGGGTGGTATCGGTCATCGTGCTGTCTCCCCATATTTGGCGTCCAGGCCGGGGCAGTGCCCCTTGCCCGGCACATACACTGTCATTACAACGTTCTCCGGGTTCACGACCAGCCGCAGATCAGCGGCATCCACAAAGCGGTGGCCACCCGGCAGTGTGCGCGTGGTGCTGCCCGTCGCATATGCCGCCTCAATCTGGGCAACGACCAGCTTTGTGGCGCAGTCCCGAACGCGGGTCTTATAGCGGAATATTGCGTGTGCGGACACTGTGAGCTTCACGCCGCCACCTCCTCTAATCCAGCCCGTCTGAGCACACGCATCTCCCATCCCTGCGGACGGGTGAAATCGACTGTGAGGAGCGGGTTCGGTTCAGGAATCTCTCCCCCCTCAATCGCATCACAGCACGCGGCACGCGCACGGCTTTCCCTGAGGCACTCCCGACAATCCTGCCCTATTTCATTTTCTGTCCGACCGGCACCACGCGCTGGGCATTCGAGCGCAGCATCCAGATCCTCGATCATCGCGGTGATAAGGTCATTCTGCTCGCACCGAATAATACGGACATATTCGGGTGCGTCGGGCGAGTCGCGCCATGCTATGCACTCATCCAGCGTGCCTGAAAAAAGCGGCTTGCTCCCATCGTATCCGAAACAGCTCCAGTCCGCAGGGTTGACTTGTTCGGGGTCACGCCCATCAAGTAGTGCTCGCATCGACGCTTCGTGGACATAGAGCCGTTGGCCATGCTTTTTCGTTCGCATGTCCGTATTCTTTGCGGCGGTGTAGATCGTCTGGGGCGGGATGTCCATCTGCCTGGCCAAGTAGGCGGCATTCACAAATCCACCAGGCAGGCGTGTGGCGACAGGGGCTTTTCGGTGCTTCTGTGTGCCTCCGTTTTTCCAGTGCCTGGCGAATGCTTCTATGTCAGCACGGTCATACACGAGCCTATATCCCCGCCCCTGCTTGAAGGGGGTCCGTGTGTGTGGAATTGCGCCTGTGCGCGCATATTTCAGGATGGTATGGATAGAGCACCCGACGACCTCGGCGGCCTCTTGAGTGCTGATTAGGTCGGTCATTTTTCTCTCCTTGCAATGGCCTCTGCGGCCTCATCAATGGTATCGTGATCCGAGATGCCCTTTCCGTCCACGACGATCGCAGAGCCATCGTCGAATCGGTACAGGATGGATATCTCAGGAAAATAGATGGGCTTGTCGTCGTCCTGCTCTGTGATCGCGCGCAGCGCAGATAGGATCGTGCTGTGGTCGGTATCTGGGGTCGGCCCCCCGAATACATACTCGGCATATACGGATGTTGCGATGCTCATAGCGCCTCCAGTATCGCTGATGTCGCCCCCAGGACGTAGAACAGCGTCCACAGGACCACAAGGGCGATCACGCCCGCTACGATGGCGTAAAAGATGTCTCTCAATAGATGTCTCATGTCTGCTCCTCATTAAGTGCAGCCCACAGCCCGTCGCTGTGAATATCCCATTGGTCGAGCCGGTCGCATACGACCAGGCCCTCAATTTCCAGCGTATAGAGGAGTTTTTGCGTCTGCGAATGTGGCACGCCGATGGTGCGGGCTATCTGCCCTGCCTGCATAGGATGTATGGACGAGAGTAGCGTCCGGATAATGGCGGTCGCCTCTCGCACAGCCTGGACTGTGCAGGCCGGGATATGGTATTGTGTCTGTGTCATGTGCATAGTCCTGCCTCCTTAAATGATGGGTCGCGCCCGACACCCTTCCCCTGAAACTGACTGAAACTGATAGTGCCAGGTGCGACCCGTTGTGCCCGCAGCCTCCTCTCGCCCTCTCCCCTGCTAGCGGATTCGGCCAAAGCGAGCACTCCCCCTCTCCCTCTAGTCTGGAATGATCTCCGACAGCCGGACCAGCAGGTCTTGCACGGTACCGCTATCGACAGATTTAGACAGCTTTGCAAGCACCACATGGGCACTCAGGTCGCCCATGCCTTTTTGGTATCCGAGTGCGGAGATTTCGGATGCGATCCGATGATACAGGTGTGCGTCATCGTATATGTCGGTGTAATCCTCGCGGGATACCGCGAGGGCTGGCGTCTCTTTCATGCGACCATCCTTTCATCTGCGGCCCGGCCCTGAACACCAGCAGTCGTCCGGGCTGTGGCCTGGGAGGCGGACACGATTTCGGCAGTGATGACAGGTTCTGCGATATCGTGTGCAAATGTCAGGCAGCGGCGCACCATAGAAATCATTTCCGAGATGGTGCGAGACGCCCCCTGGATTGCCCCAACGCCGTCGGGTGAGAATATGTCGCCCGCGGCTCTGCCTGCACGCGAACAGGCCAGGACGAGATATTCTGCCACATCCGATATGTCACTGATTTCGATGTGCTCAGCCTGGGCATCTGTCCCGAGCAACGAGACTTCGCTGGATAGCCTGCGCCGCAAAGATGACGATCCCACCAACAGCAATGAGATGGGAGGCGCAAAAATACCCGCGATTTCCCGCAATGCCCGTGCCGCGACCAATGTTTCTGTGGGCACAGCCTCTGCGTCGTCTATATACAGCGTGCAGGTGCCATATTCGCTTATCGCTCCTTGGATCGCGTCCCTGGCTGCGCGCGCGCGATGTTCCAGTGAACGGCGCGACGGCTGACCTGTACTGTCCAGGATGGCTTCATAGAGATGCCCCGGCGTCATTCTATTGGTCGGCGCGAGCGGCCGGATGACATAGCGGTCTTCTGTAGCGAGTGTCGCTATGGTCGATTTTCCCGATCCTGGCGAGCCTATGAGAGTAGCGATACCCCTCTGGTCATCTATGACAGACCGCACCTGCTCGATGGTGTCCGACATGCCCTGTGTGATGATCGCATCATCTGCCGATTCAGGCCGACAAAACGGATCGTGTGATAGGCCGAAAAACCGAAAAAGTTTCATATGTAGCTCCTTAAGTTTGGTGGGCACGCCCGACATCCTTCCCCTCTCCCCTGACGGAATTTAACCGGACGCGCCCATATAGGTTATGTACCTGTGAGTTCTCGATACTCCGACAGAGAGATCTTGTCTCTGCCGGAAAACATGTCATCCACCTGCCCAATAAGTGCCCGCCGCCCTTCCCTGAGCAATCGGGTCTTGACCTCGATTTTCGTCATCTCCGGCTCAGGCGCGGGTATGGGGATAGGGGTGACGGTGTCTGGCTCCTGCTCATACATACGCACCGGATCGAAATCGCCTATATCCGTCTCGTAGGCAGCCGCGATGTGCCGTTCCCTGTCGGATGTCGGCAATGAGCGGATATTCCCGGCCTTATCGGGTGCGGCCTGGACGGCATCGATGATGTGACTTTCCTGGTCAATGACCACGATGAGGTGCTGGGATCGGGCAGGGTGGGTGCTGGATCGCACATCAATGCGCTGTCCCACCAGCGAGAGAAATGGCTCGTGGCGGGGTAGCTGGTACTGGACACCATTCAATCTGACGGTCAGATCGGCGAGCACGCGGCGTGTGTGAGCCTCGTAGTAGTAGATGAGGAGCTTTTCCTCATCCGGTAGCAATCGCACGCTTTTAAGCCCGCGGCGAAAACGATCAAGCGGCACCTCGCCCGTCACGCTGTGGGGGCGGGTGTTCTTTTCCTCTACGATTTTTTGCAGGTGCTCATTCGCCTCGTCGATGGACACAGGCTGGCCCTGGTCGTAGAGCACCATGAGCAGGCGCGAAAGGCGACCCTTCAAGTACTTAATCGCGCCGGATTCCACCTTGCCCTTCGCCGCGCTGTTGCCCGGCTGGTGGGGTATGTATTCCACACCCATATCGCCCGCGAACTCCTGGAACCGGGTGGCGCGCGGGGATCCGTCCTTATCCCCATAGAGGATGTCGGGGACGCCGTAGAGTCCATCATCGACCTTTTCCCAAGCACGGATACAGAAGTCCATCCAGGCGTCGGTGTCTTTTCTCCTCCCCACCTCGGCGTACAGGCAGCGGGAGTGGTCGTCGACGAGTGCGACGAGCTGCAGTCGGGGGTAGCCATTTTTTTCCCGATTGGGTCCGAGATCCACCTCAAAGCCAACCACATTTTCGCCGTCCTGAACGAAATATGGCTTCAATTCCGTGAGATCGATCTGGTGGATCTCATTCGACCGCTCGGCCTCAAATCGCCTGTGAGGCTGGTCTTTGAGCCTGTTGCGGTATGACGCGCCTGGTATTTTTCCAGGCTTCGTGAGCTGGCGATCTGAGATACCGGCCTGGCGCCGCCACGCGTTAAAAGTTCCCACATGGATGGGTTGGGCGATCCATCCATGCGCGAGGGCATGGGCGATGACTTCAGATGCGGACATGCCGTATCGCACGGAGAGCGAGAACATCGCCTTTTTCGCTTCTTCAGAAACAGCGGAGCGCCGCACGCCCCTATCAGATCGACGTTTCCGGGCAGATATACCCCCGTTGCGCGACCAGCGGTAGATGGTGTCTATAGAGCAGCCGAGTTCATCTGCCCACAGGGCGGCACGGGATTTTTTTGCGCGGCCTGATAGCGGACGTAGCGAGTTGCGGACTTCGTTTTTCACAGCCTCATCCATGTGTTCCTCCCATGAGCACATTACGCGTTCGATAGACAAACCCGTCGATCTCGTCGAGGAGTGTCACGAGCGAGTTGCGCTCCTGTTTCCTGGTCAGATCATCACCGTCCGATAACAGCACCCACTCAGCGATCCGATCCTGTGCCTCCTGGAGTGCGGACACCCCATCGACGAGGGGGCGGTGGATGTGCTCGTTGAAATGGATTTCTGTCTGGGTGGGCAGGGGCGTGGTGGGCGTGGGAATGATCAGCTCCCGGATCTTTTTGGCGATGTCTCGCACAGACAGGTCACCGACTTCACCCAATGGCACATCGCCCAAATGGCCTACCATGAGGCAGTCGGCGATCAAGTTTTCAGGCAGGCGACGAAAGAGCAGTGCCTTCGATTTTGACTTGATGTTCGCGTCGTGGAGCAAATGGTAGAGGTTTGTGTCCGAATCGCTGTAGGCATCGGAGAGCCACAGGCATTCGTCGGCGCGCTGGAACGGCATAAATTTTTCTACCCATGAGAGGTATTCGCCATAATCGAGCAGCCCGCGTGCGCGGTGGAGATACTGCCCGATGCGGATGGAGTCTTCAAGGATGGAAAATTGGCACCGATTGATGTTGTTTTCGATCTCTTCGATCTCGGAGTAGGTGGTTTCGTCGTGCGGTTCGGTGTATAGCTGAGGCTGTGCAGGCATGTGGTATTCCTTTGTGCTTGAAAGGCGCCTAAATATTGGTTATTATTAGGTGTTGTTTTTGTTTGAGGTGGGGGAGCGAGCAGCAGATTGGTCGATCGCGCTCGCCCCGCACCCCTACCGGCCCGTGAGGAATGGCCGGCGTTTGCTTTTTACTCAGGCCATATTGCGTCTATAGGTTTGTCGAGTATCTCAGAAATGTGCTGTCGAATGGCAGGTGAAGGGAACGGCAGGCCGTAGATACTGTTCCTGACGGCCGAGAGCGTCCGCCCACACTCATTGGCCACATCGACCATGAGGTAGCCGCGTTTTTTTAGGCTGGATCGGATTTCGGTTGGCGACATTGCAGTTCCTTCTTGAGGTGTGTTACAAACTTTAACATTGTTCCGGTCGATCGGAACAATGTATAT
>VXRD01000151.1 GCA_009838845.1 Gemmatimonadota bacterium
ATTTAAGAGGTGATTAATGGCTTTCAAAACCACTGATTTGTGCGATGAACACGAAACCGACCCGGCACTTCAAGTTGCCGAGCCGATATTCAACGACTATGGCGGTGTGATGGCATTTTGCGGTCCGATTGCCACGGTCAAAGTTTGCGAAGACAATGTGCTGGTGCGCGAGATACTCGAAACACCGGGCGAGGGGCGCGTTCTCGTCGTCGATGGCGAGGGTTCGATGTGGTGCGCGCTTTTGGGGGATATGGTCGCTGAAATCGCCAGTGACAACGGCTGGTCGGGGATTGTCATAAATGGCGGTGTGCGCGATGTTTCTGAAATTGCGAAAATCGATATAGGTGTCAAGGCGCGCTTTTCTGTGCCGCGCCGCAGCCGAAAAGAAGGCAAGGGACGCCAAAATACGCCTCTTGCTTTTGCCGGTGTCGCCTTTCTTCCGGGCGATTATCTCTACGCCGATGAAGACGGTATTTTGATCGCTACGAGAGATTTGTTAGACGCGTAGGATTGACCTGCAGTACAACCTCATATTATGGAGATAACTATGCCGCAGACAGATCGACCCAATATTCTCTTTATTATGGACGACCAGCATCGTTTTGATTATATGGGCTGTGCAGGTGCTGATTTTGTTCGCACACCCAATATTGACCGCCTGGCAAAGCAGGGGGTGCATTTTACCCAATGCACGACAAATTGCCCTGTTTGCGCGCCTTCGCGCATTGCACTGGCTTCTGGCATGCAGCCCTCGCGCCTCGGTTGCGTTGGGAACAATTGCTTCTTGCCTCGCAGCCAACCGACTTATTACCAGCAATTGCGCGATTACAATTATTACGTGGGTTGTGTGGGCAAGCTCGATCTGGCCAAACCCGATGGGTACAACGGACGCGATGGCGATAGGCCAGCTACGTATATGTGGGGCTTTACCCATCCGGTCGAATGCGAGGGCAAAATGCACGCTGGGCATTCCAAAACACCGCAGGGTCCTTATAACCACTTTTTGGAGGAAAGAGGGTTGCTCGGTGCTTTTGTCGATGATTATACCCGTCGCTCCAAAGAGGGTTATCACGCTTCCTGTCACGATTCGGTCTTACCTACCGAAGCTTTTGAGGATGTGTATATTGGGCAGCGATCTGTCGAGTGGATTGAGAATATTCCCGGGGATTTTCCCTGGCATTTATTTGTGAGCTTTGTGGGACCTCACGATCCTTTTGATCCGCCAGCCGAATACGGCGAGAAGTACCGCGATGCCGAGATGCCACCCGCCACGCCTGCAAATTTGCCGGGTAAACCCGCTTACTTAAAAGATCGCATCAAAGATATGACCCCAGAAAAAATTGCAGAGACCCGACGGCAATATTGCGCGGCAATTGAAGTTATTGACGATCAGATCGGCGAGATGCTCGCGGCAGTAGAACGGCGGGGGATGGCTGACAATACGTATGTCATCTTTTCCAGTGACCACGGAGAAATGCTGGGCGATCACGGTTTGTACACCAAAAGCGTGCCTTACGAAGCATCGGTACATGTTCCGCTCATTGTTGCGGGTCCCGGTATTGAAGGCGGTCGCGTCTCAGATGCTCTTGTTGAACTCATTGACATGAATCCAACGATATGTGATCTCGCTGGCGTGCCTCCGCTTTCGGATATCGATGCGCGATCAATTGGCGCGGTGCTTCGCGGAGAGGCAGAGGAACACCGCACGGAAACCGTGAGTGGCATACAAAATTTCAGGTGTATCCGTACGCGGGAGTACAAATTGGTCGAGAACTACAACGATGTTACGGAACTCTACGATTTGATTGCAGATCCGACAGAAGAACACAATATTGCCGAACAGGAGCCAGAGGTACGGCGCGAATTGTCTCGCCGTCTCTCAGCGCGTTATTTAGAAGGCACCTGGTATCGGTAGGAGGGAATCGTGAAATACACCAAACTGCCCGGTACGGATATCGATGTCTCTGTTATTGCTCTGGGCTGTTGGCCTTTTGCTGGTGGTGATGTTTGGGGAGAGCAAGACGACGATGTGTCTATCGCGACGGTGCATGCCGCACTCGATGCGGGTATTACCTTTTTTGATACGGCAGAAGGCTATGGCAAATCCGAGCGCGTGCTGGGACAGGGTCTCAAAGGTCGTCGGCAAGACGCGGTGATCGCCACCAAAGTTGGCGGCGGTCATCTTTCTTCCGATGATTTGCCCAGAGCCTGTGAACAGAGCTTGAAAAGTCTGCAAACAGATTATATCGATCTATACCAAATTCACTGGCCCAATCACAATATTCCCATCGCAGAAACAGCAAGCGCGCTTCAGCGTCTCCGCGATCAGGGAAAAATTCGGGCTATTGGCGTTTGTAATTTTGCCTGCGGCGATTTGCGCGACTTGCTCGCTGTTGCCGATATTGTTACCAATCAGTTGTCCTTTAGCTTGCTCTGGCGCGTTATTGAACGCGAGATTCAGCCGATATGTTTGGAAAACAATATTGGTATTATCTGTTATAGCCCGCTGATGCAGGGGTTGCTTACCGGACGTTATGTCTCTGCGGATGATGTGCCAGATGGTCTGGCGCGAACCCGCCTGTTTTCGGATGACCGCCCCATGGCCAGACACGGTGAAGAAGGCTGTGAGGCCGAAGTGTTTGAGGCGCTGAAAAAAGTTCGCACTGTTGCCGATGAAGCCGGTGTGACAATGGCAGAGCTTGCCCTTGCCTGGGCACTACAACAACCCGGTATTACATCGCTTCTGGTGGGCGCGAGAAATCCCGATGAAGTACTATGGAATCTCCCTTCGGTTGATCTCGCATTGTCAGAAGATATATTGCAACGCTTATCTGAAGTTACAGAAGGTGTTAAAGACAAACTCGGCAATAATCCCGATATGTGGATGTCGGAGTCGAGGATGCGGTAGTTTTGCGAAACAAATTTTACTCGTATTTGTCTCATTTTTTAGATACGCTACGTTAGAAAAGATCAGGAGGCTCTCATGGCTCATCTTCAGATTGACGACCCAGAAACATTTTTTCGCACCTTTGCAGATCTTTTGGCTGCTGGCGAAGACGACAAGCACATGGCCCGAAAATTGGGATGCTCGCGGGGCGAAAGCAAGCGCAGGCGACAGGCATTTCAAAAAGGGGGCATTGTGACGGGAAAGGGCGTATCGAAAGAAAAATTGGATGCGTGGCTGTCTTCAAGTGACGGCCAGCGCGCACAACGCCAGTGGGAAGGCCATCACAAGCGTCAACAGGCTATGGGGGCAACGGGTACCAAACCGCAAAAGGGATTTCGCAGACAGCCCGAAGTCAAGCGCGGTTGGATGCGGCAAAAGATTTGAGGTAGTACAATACCATCAAAATAAAAGGCCGATGGGCAATGTCCATCGGCCTTTTATTTTTCTATATCTCTCATCGGTCGTCGCGTTTTAAGTCCAGCCAATTGAGTTCTTCTGGTGTGAGTTTTAAGTTGAGGGCTTCGATATTGGCCTTGCACTCATCGGGATGGAATACGCCGATGAGTGAAAAGAGATTCAGGGGCTGATTCAGGTTAAATGCCAGCGCGATTTGTGGCACGGTTAGCCCTTTTTCTTTTGCCAATTCTCCCGCGCGGTCCAGGCGTTTGAAATTTTGTTCGTAACAATAGGCTTCAACACAAGAGCCGGGCAGGTTTGCCTTGTAGTCTTCAATGGTTTCGCGCGTGAATCTGCCTGAGAAAAATCCCTGTGCGAGACTCGACCAGGTAAACAGGGGCATGTTTTGTTCCGCATACCACGCGCGGTCCGCCTCGTTGTTGGGCCCACTGATGCTGATACAGCCTCTCCAGGGTTCTTTCACTTGTTCTGCAAGGCTGTAATTGGGACTGCTCACGGTAAATGGTTCCAGGTTGTGCTTATATGCGTATTCATTGGCTTCTTGAATGCGCGGCACTGTCCAGTTCGATCCGCCAAATAGTCCGATTCGACCCGCTGCTTTGTGTTCGTTTAATATTTCTACTATCGGTCCAACTTCGACATTGAGATCGTCGCGGTGTAATACATAGATGTCGATAAAATTCGTTCGGCAACGCTCCAATGACGTGGTCAGATCGGCTGTAATATCATGCGGGGTGACTTTATTTTTCTTCCCGGTGTGGTGTGCACCCTTTGTCAAGATGACGGCTTCATCGTGCAGGCCGCGCTCGTCAAGCCATTGCCCCAAAACGCGTTCACACTGCCCGCCGCCGTAAATATATGCTCCGTCAAAGCCGTTGACACCGAGTGCCCACACGCCGTCTAACAGGTCAAATGATCCTTGCAGGTCGTCTTCGCGCAACATCATTGTACCTTGTAAAATGCGCGAAATTTTTTTGTTCATTCCTTCAATTGTGCCGTATTCCATTGGCATAATATTATTTCCTTTCCATCGGATATTTCAATCCCCATTGTTCTCGAATCGCGTCCAGGGTCTGCATATTGGCAAGTGTATCATTGTGTGACATGAGATCGCTTTCCAGCTTGCCTTCTCTTACGCAGCGGGCCACTTCGGCAGCTTCACACTCGTATCCATTGCCAGCGCATTCCAGTGTCACCTCTTCTTCTTTGTCGCCTGTAGATAGGATTGCCGTGCGTCCATCCCAAAACCGCGGTACGGTGATCATGCCATCTGTGCCGAGGATTTTTGCCTCGTGCGGGGTCTTGATTCGCACGCCGCATGAAATCAATGCGAGTTGCCCTTTGTCGTAGCCAAATACTATAGCCGCCTGTTCATCTACTCCTGTTTCGCCAATATGCGCCTGGCTCGAAATGGTGGCGGGTTGTGTGTCGAAGATCATGGACGCATAAGAGATGGGGTAGATGCCGATATCGAGCAGGCCACCGCCGCCGAGTGCGAGATCGAATAAGCGTCCTTTGGGATTGATACGGACGCGAAATCCAAAATCGGCGTATAACATCCGCACTTCGCCAATTGCGCCGTCTGTGACCCACGTCTTTACCTGTTGGGTGATGGGCAAAAAACGGGTCCACATGGCTTCCATCAAAAATACGCCTTCGCCGCGGGCGACTTCGATAACTTCTATGGCTTCGTGCTGGTTGATTGTAAATGGTTTTTCGCACAACACGGGCTTGCCCGCTTTCAGGCATGAGATGCTGTTCTCTTTGTGAAAGGGGTGGGGCGTTGCCACATAAACAGCATCGACTTCTGGATCTTCGGCGAGTGCTTCATAAGAGGCGTGGCGATTGGGTACATCATACGCATCGGCAAAGGCGTCGGCGCGATCCTGGCTGCGCGATCCCACAGCGACGATTTGTGCATCGTCGAGGGCGCGCAATCCCGTGGCGAACTTGTGTGCGATACTACCGGGACCGATAATGCCCCAGCGGAAAATATTACCCATTGTTTATCCTCTTTTGATTATGAGGTGAAATACAGAACGTATAAAATCATGCGTAAGGCGAGGAGGGTTATCAACCATCTCAAAAGTACGCGAAAATAGTGCTCGGGTACGCGTCCGCGAATCAGGGTTCCCAGATAAGATCCAAGCGATGCCGAAGCGATCATGCCAATGACCAATTTCCAATAGGGTGCAAAGACAAATCCCAAAAACCCAAATGTCAAAATTTTCATCGCATGGCTCGATGCCATCTGTACCGAATGCGTGATTACCGTGCGATCTCGGGGCAGGTTTTCTCGCAAGAGAAATGGCATATTGAGCGGACCACTTACACCGAAAAAAAGGGATAATGCCGTTTGAAAAGCACCCAGAAGTGTGAATTTTGCGGGTATATCGGGCGTGCGAGAAAATTTGGGCATCCACGTAATGAGTAAAATAAAAATACCCAAAAAGAGGGGCATGGTATCCCATTCAATGTCGGCAATAAAACGAGAACCCAACACGGCGCCAATCACTGTTCCGATTGCGTATTGCCCCACAAGACGCCATTCGGTATGCTTGAGGCCAATGAGCGCGCGGCTCAAATTGCTGGCAATTTGCACCAGTCCGTGAACCGGGATAATCGCTGCTGAGGGGAGAAAACCCGGCATAATCGCAATGAGTACAACGCCGCCGCCAACGCCGCCAATAGCTGCGATCATCGATGTTATACACGCCGCCCCAATCAAAAACCAATCCGCTATCTCCATGCACTTATCACCAGGTCATATAATGCGTCACAGGCTCGCCCTGTTTGGCGGTAAAGCGATCATAACGTGGATGGATGAAATCTTCGGTTGTATCCATGTGGGCGTAAAAAGCCCGCGTCATCTCTTTCCTTTTTTGCGGCTGTGTATCGTATAAGTTGTCCAATTCAAAGGGATCGTCGATTAAATTGTACAACTCGCCGTAATTTTTTGCCGGGTAGTGAATATATTTCCATTCCCGCGTGCGGATGCAGCGTTTATCGACCGCTTCGGCAAAAATTACGTCTCGTATTTCCGATTGTTCGCCATTCATCAGCGGTGATAAATCCGTGCCCTGCACGCATTCGGGTGCGTCAAAACCCGATAGCTGCGCGATTGTGGGAAATAGATCCACGGTTTCGATCAGGGCGTCGCAGTCGCTGCCTGCACGACCGGGTATAGCGATAAAACACGGTATATGTAACATGCAGTCGAGGAGAAATGGCGCTTTGGCCGGGATACCGTGATCGCCTAAAAATTCACCGTGGTCCGATAGAAAGACCACGATGGTCTCATCTGCTATGCCTTTCTTTTCAAGTGTTTCAAGGATTAGACCCACTTGATGGTCAATTTGCGAGACCATGCCGTAATACGCCGCCTTCATCTTGCGAAATGTCTCGTCGGAAGCCTGGTCAAATCCGCGGTATTTGTGGTGTTCTGCTTTGAAATACAAACCGTATTCGGGCGGCTTTTTTGCAATGTCGTTTTCTGCACGTCGAAAGGGTGGCATCGCATCGGGATCGTACATATTTGCAAAGCGCCCAGAGGGAACATAAGGGTGATGAGGTCCGTAGAATCCCACCCATAAGAAAAAGGGATTGCCCGTATCCAGGCCTTCGAGGTATTCAATACTTTTCATTCCCACATAGGCATCGATGTGGCAATCTTCGGGGAGGTCGGATGGCACGGCGCCGAGGTTTTTGCGAAAATTGGGCAGGGCGTATCCCGTTTTATACTCGTATCCCCGGTCGCGAACATATTGCTCAAATGGATTGGGATCGGTGACTGTATAATTTCCATCTGCGCGCTCTTTCCATCCCCGCCGTATTCCCATGGCGTCCATGTGGTCGAGTATCTGTTGAAAACGCTGCTGCCCAATGCCGTGTTTGCCCACGCTGGCGGTTGTATAGCCCTGATTTTTGAATGCTTCTACCATTGTAATTTCATTTTCGTTGAGCTTTGACCCATTCCATTTTACGCCGTGATTTTTGGGATAACGCCCGGTCATGAATGTCGCACGCGATGGTGAACACACGGGATTTTGCACAAAGCATTTTGAAAATCGCGTACTCTTTTCAGATAAGGCATCAATCGCAGGCGTTTGTATGACGCGATCCCCTGTGCATCCCAGCGTATCATACCGCAAATGGTCTGTTGTGATAAATAAGATATTGGGTCGTTTAATCATCGCATACCTCATAGCAAATCATTGCTTAAAATTGTTGGGCACCAGAATTTTTCAATAAACGAGATTACCAATTGCGTGCCCGCTTCATGGCTCACATAAGGCGGCTTTGCGGGGTTGTACATCGCGTCGGTCAAATCTCGAATTAGCGCGACCTGAATACCCCAGCGCGTCATTTGTTTGATTGCAAATGTGCGATGCAGCACACACATGTTGGTATGCACACCCATGATGAGCATTTTGTCGATTTCCCGGTGCTGCATATAGCTGTAGATTTCTTGTCCCTGATCGGAAATAATATCCCGTTCCTGGTCAATATCTATTCCCGCGTGTTGTCGCGTCCAGACCTGCGTGTTGATTTTCTTAGGGTCTTCACCCGTGTCTGATCCACCATCTGAATCGTCAATTGGCAGTGGGGGATCAGCGAGATCCAAATTTTCAGGCGGTTCAACGGGTGGGACATCCAATACCCGTCTCCGCGCAGGCGTATTGGCATAAACATCGAGCGTGCCCGAGGGTGCGTGAATAATGGTCACACCTTGCTTGCGCGCACTTTGCACAACGGCGTTCATGCGGGGGATCATTGCCTCCAATCGCTCGACTGCACCGCGACACCAGTGGTTGTTCCACACATCGCATAATAACAGGACTGTTTGCTCGGGAGGCCAATAGACGCGTTCTGTTATTGTTTCCCAAACTGTGTGTTCACTGTCGTCCCACAATAAGGTCTGATGCTGCACGGTTAGATTCATGGTGCCCTCCATATCAAAGATCAGGTTTCCCACACCAACCGAGGCCCCTCGTCCATCCCGCATACCACCCCCAATTGTCTTTCGCGCTGATAGCCCAGACAATGAGAAATATACGTCACACCCTCGATTTCTCGACACCGATTGCGATGCTGATGACCGTATATGTGAATTGATGAACCGAGTTTTCGCAATAGGCGATCTAAGGCCCTTGTGCCAGCCACCCGACTGAAATTGAAATTCGACGCGCTCGTCAATGGGCGCGGGCGGGGAGCGGAATGGGACCTGCCAAAGATCAACTCCCGTCTGGGCAAAAAGTGGCTAAAGGTAATGACTGGCCCATCGCCCTGAACAGGCGCGGTATTTTGGGCGAGCATATAGCGTGCAATGGGTCGCTCACCTTCGGTCCAGCGAATCAGACGGTTGTCCGCCCACATGTGCAAGGCTGCGTCTTCTCCTTCCTGGGGCACGTACAAACTGTCGGTACTTTCTTCGGGTTTTTCATACCACGACAAAAGCGGTACAATTTGTACACCCGGCAATTGCGCCCACGAGGTTTCTATGTCCAACACGTTGCACAAAGCCATAAGCGCGTGGAATTTCTCCAACGAGTCACATCGCTCATTGGGCCTCACCCACAAATCGTGATTGCCCGGTACAAAAAAAACGCGTGCAAATTTTTGCTTCAGTTCGCACAGGGTATCGCGCATCGGGTCGGCGCGGTCAGTTACATCTCCGGCCACAATCACCACATCATCGGTAAAATCGCAATTGGAAAGCCGCTGCACCCACCGATGGTTTTCCTTGTAATCGATGTGCAAATCAGAAATGGCAAAAACGCGCATGGGTTATCCAGTTGAAAAAGCCATAAAAATCACAAAAGAAATCGCGCTCAATACCTCACATCAACCAGCCACGCGCTTTTGGGATTTTTTTCCCAGTATTGGCGCAATACCTGTTCGTTTGGACAAAATTCACCGCGATAGGCGACTCCACCATGAGAAATATTAAAGCTCATGGCGACTTCATCTTCGCCCGCATCAACCCAGTGGGGCGTTAATAACTGGTTCCACAGCAAATCCCCGGGTTGCATGTCATAGGTCAAAATATCTACCGGATCTATTTGGGGGATGTCAATGCGCGTAACACCCGTTCGACTTTCCACGAGTTTCTGAACAGGTTCGCGTTTTTCCGGTTCCAAAAACCCGTGAAAGTGTTTTTCCCCATAAACTTGCCACGCGAGTACATGCGAAGAATCTGCGTGATAGGTCGAACTGCACCCTTTTCCAGAGATAAATATAATGGGATAACATCTTTGCCACGTAAATCCGAGTTGAGAGAGGAATGTGCGCCAGGGAATCATCACACATTCTTGAAAGTGTTCGAGAAATTGTCCTGCGCCATAAAAATTTTGCAGATGAAAATGCGCCAGACTAATCGGCATTTCGACGGCTTTTTCTATGGGTGCAGCCTTAAACTTTTCGATCAAATTATTTTGTTCTGCGTCGCTCAAGCTGTCATCTAAAAATTGAATGCGCGCCTCGGAATCGCGCCGCAAAATATCTATAACTTCTTCGGCGGGGATGAGTGGCATTTCAAATTTGAACAACGCAGAATGGATAAGAAAATTTCGCTCGCCATTCCAGAACTGGCGAAACTCGTCTCCTGTCCTGGCAATCAGGTGCATTGTTTGCTCCAGTGGTTAGTGGTTAGTCGTTCGTCCACCCAGTCCTTTGTCCCTTACCTCTCTAACATACATCATCCCCCAAAGAGATTCAAGCGATCAAGACAGGGCGGGATGAAGTTACTTGACAGTTAATTTTCTTGCATTCATTATGTACTATCAATTCCCACATATAGGAGGCTAAGATGAAAATCACCGATATTGAAGTTATTCCCATTGCGATGCCTTTGGCAAAACGCTACGACAACCACCACGGGCGCACGCGTATGTACGATATCGATCAGCATGTGGTGGTCAAAATCCATACGGATAACGGGCTGATTGGCTATGGCGATTACGAAGACCGCTCTGCGATTGCTTCTGAGGAAATCGAGCCGTTAATTGGGCGCAATCCCTTTGACTTTCTGCACAATAATTTCAATATGGCTCTTGGCATGGCGCTCTACGATGTCATGGGCAAGTACCTCGAAGTGCCTGCCTATAAGCTCCTGGGGCAAAAGGTGAGGGATGCGGTGCCTGCGGCGGCGTGGACACGGCCCTGTTCACCTGAAGTGTTTGCAGGAGAAATCCAGCGCGCTGCCGATCAGGGATATCGCATTTTCAAAATGCATTCCGACGCACGTTATGATGTTATTGAACAAACGCGCGCCGCTGCCGAGGTCGCACCAGAGGGCTTTAAGCTCCACTGGGATTTCAACCACAACCGCACGATGGGTGTTGTGCTTCCCATTGTAGCCGAACTCGAACGCAATTATCCGGTGGTCGGTTTTATTGAAGACCCGCTGCCATGGGCCGATATTGATGGCTGGCGCACATTGAGACAAAAAACGCAACTGCCGCTTATTATGCACAATCCTCAACTCGGCGGCATGCAGGAGGTTTTACACGGCACTGCCGATATTTATATGATTGGCGGTCGCATTGGCGATACTATGCGAAAGGGATTTGCTTACGGTCAGGCCAATATCCAGACGCTTCTTCAGCAATCGGGCAATACCCTGATGAAGGCTTTTACGCTGCATCAAGCGGCGGTCTTGCCTACGGCAACAGCGCATATTATCACCCTGGACGATCAATATGAAGACGATATTACCACGTCGCAACTGCTACCGACAGAGGGTTTCTGTCGCGTGCCCGAGGGTGCGGGACTCGGTGTTGAGGTCGATGAGGAAAAACTCAAGCAGGCCGCCCAACGCGAACATATTCCCAAACTCGACGTTATTGGCGTGCTCCACTTGCCTTATGGACGCAAGTATTATACCCGTGGGGAACCCAATGTTATAAATCTTACTGGTTTTGAAGAAGGCGCGTTGCGCGGTATCCATTGCGAACGCCTCGTCAGAGGCAAGTCTCCCGACTTTGAGCGCGTTCACAAACGGCTGGAAGAGGAGGGGCCATTTGTTGAGTAGATAAATAAACAGGACATTTCTTTATAGAGATGTCCTGTTGTGTTGCGGGCTGTATTATGCAATTTTAAAAGAATCGATCTGCATCGCGAGGTGGTGTGGTGGCGAAAGATACGAGGATGAGGATGAGCGCGGAAACAGGGACGATAATGCCGGCGGGGATTAAGCCGGTTCCACCAATGCTGTACGCTCCTTCTACATTCAGGGAATCTGCATAAAAAAATAGCCATAGACCAATTACACTCAGGATTGCTGCAGTTGCGCCCTGCTTTGTGCTGCGCTTCCAGTACAGTGCGCCGACGAATACGGGTACCAGTCCCGCAAAACCCGTGAGTGACCAGGCACCGAGTTCAAAAATTGACCGCGTTGTAAATAGCGACGCGACAAAGGCCAATACGAGGAATGCAGCGACGAATAGACGCCCGAACAAGACCTGCTGTTTTTCTGACAATTGATCGTCAAAACCGTAAAATCGCACAATATCTTCGGTAAACATTGCGCCCAGGGCAAGGGTTTGGGAGTCGAGCGAAGACATAATTGCCGCAAAAACACCTGCCGCCAGGCATCCTGCCAGCACGCCGCCCGTATGTGCCAGAATCAATTCAATCAGAATGGGGCCGTTCAGCGGCGCCGTAAAATCAATGCGACCGACCATTCCCAGGGTGACGCTGGGCACCCACACGGCGGCGATACACAGGGGATAGAATACAATGGGCGTTTGAAATGACCGCGCGGTTCGGGCGGAGAGCCAATGGCCGTAAATATGGGGGAATGCCGCAACACTGATGGGTAGCATGAGATAGGAGAGTATTTTGAATACGGTATAAGAGCCGCTGCCAAAAACCACAAATTCGGGGTGCGTCTCGCGCAGCGTTGCCATAGCCTTACCGATCCCGCCGTAGTGGTCCATAATGACGAGATAGGCAATGATGCCTACGAGAATAAATACCGTTGTTTGAAAGGTATTTGCCCAGGCTGTACTTCGCATCCCGCCATAGGTTACGTACAGAAATGTCACTCCACATACGAGCAAGCTACCTGCCCAACTCGGCCACTCACCGCGCGTGATTGCCGCGAGCGCATCGCCCCCGCCTTTGACCCCTATAAGGATGTAGGGCAGCATCAACAACACTGCGACGACAAATAAGAGCGTTCCCAGTGCTGGGGATGTATAGCGGTCCCGGATCATTTGGATTTGGGTGACATAAGAAAACCGTTTGCCCAACCACCAGCTTTTTGTGCCGAGATAATAAAAGAGAAATGGAATCAGAATAGACGAACTCGCGCCCATCAAACCGAAGACGATAATCCCCAGGCGATAGGCTTCTCCGGATGCTCCCAGCATTGTAAATGCCGTTAGATTGGTGCCCAGCAGTGTCATCAGCAGGACTACAGGGCCAATGGTTCGGCTTGCGACAAAGTAATCTTCTGCGGTATTGCGAAACAGCCGATGTCCCAGGGTGCCGACCACTATAACCAGCCCCAGATAAATTGCGACAACCGCAATAATCATTCCCGATTCTCCATATCTAAATGATGGGGCCAGGCCAGGCGTACAATCACGAGCATACAGAGTGTGGTCAGGACGCACAGGCCGATGTGGTAAAGCAAATTGATTGGCAATCCCAGGATTAGTGTGTCGTTATCCCACATCCAGATATTAAAAAATAGAATTAGCAGGACGAGCAAAACACTCAGGGGCCAGATTTTTGTTTGTCGTGACATAATGTTATCCTTTTTGTTTTGCTCGATATTACGGCCTCTGCGCGCCTTTTGTTTCGACGTACACTGAGTACAAACACATCCCGCCGGTCATGAAGAGGCGGTTTCTCTTTTGTCCGCCAAAGCAGAGGTTGGAACACACTTCGGGCAGGTGAATTTTGCCAATGAGGTCGCCATTGGGCGCGAAAATTTTGACGCCGTTATCTTCGGGATTGCCCCAGCCCGAGCTGCTCCACAGGTTGCCGTCAATGTCGCAGCGAATGCCATCGGCGAATCCGGGCGCCATGTCGGCAAAGATGCGACTGTTTTTGAGGCGGCCATTTTCGACATCAAAAGCGCGAATATGCGCGGGACCTCCCAGGCCATGAGAGGAGCCGGTATCGGTGATATAGAGAATTTTTTCATCGGGAGAGAAACACAGTCCATTGGGGCGCACAAAATCATCGGCAACGACTGTGGCATTTCCCGTGGTGGGATCGAGGCGATAGACGCTGATGGGCAGTTCATAGTCGGCAATGTGACCTTCGTAGTCGAGCATGATGCCGTATCCTGGATCAGTGAACCATATACTGCCATCGGAATGCGCGGTGACGTCATTAGGGGCGTTGAGAGGCTTGCCCTCAAAGCTGTCGATGAGCACGGTGATGGTTCCGTCGTATTCGGTGCGGGTGACGCGGCGCGTGCCGTGTTCACAGGTAATCAGACGGCCTGCTCGGTCTCGGGTGTGTCCATTGCAATAATTGGAAGGTTGGCGATAGACGCTGAGGCTGCCATCGCTTTCGTCCCAGCGCATAATGCGATTATTGGGTATGTCGCTGAAGAGCACACAACGCGCGTCTCCAAACCACACCGGGCCTTCGCCCCAGCGCAGGCCAGTACAGAGACGCTCGACCGCGGCGTTGCCAATGGCGTATTTTTCAAAGCGCGCGTCCAGAATTTCAATGGCGGGATCGGGATAGGGAACAGGACTGCCGTCCCACGGACGGGTTTTCCAATCGGACATTTTTTCTCCTTAGAGGTGTTTGATGCCTGCGCGTACAAGGGGCGTATGGCGAAAGGGCTACGCTGCGATTGGGTAGAAGAGGAGATGGAAGGAGGGGATCTAATCCAACGAAAATTCTATTGGCATGATCATCCAGACTTTGCGGCGTTCTCCCTGGTGTTTCCCAGGGCGAAATCGAAATTGCCACGCTGCGTCTAATGCCGCTTTCCTGAACATTTCTGGGCCGTGAATAAACTGGACGTCTTCTACATTGCCTACCTTGTCAACCAGCACTTTGACCGTGACTTTGCCTTCAATGCGCTTTTTTCGCGCTTCGGCGGGGTATTCAGGCGTGACAATTCGGCTTGGATGTGGTTTGTAGTCGATCTCCATATAGTCGAGCGGTTCGTCTAAGTCTGTTCCCGTTGTGCTTGCTAAATTGGGTATAAATATTTTGTCGAGGTCCAACTCGGTTGATTCAATTGTCACATCCTCAGGGACCTCGTCGCCTTCAACTGCCAGGGGCACTTGAGGGCGCGGTGGCGGTGGTGGGCGCTTTTGTTGACTGGTTTCGGGAATATCAACTCTGAGAATTTTGGGGACCGATTGCGTCAGATGTACGGTGGGATGGTATTCGGGATAGAGTCCAAAAACGGCGATGAAGAGTATGAGATTCAACAAGCTCGCGCGCATCATGTTCGGCCAATAGGGCAACTTTAAGTCAGCATCAGGCTTTTTTGTGCGCGTCTCTATCTGAACATCGCAGGGCTGGGCAGATAGTCTTTTTTGAAATTCGCGCTGCGTCTGGCGCGCCTGATAAATTTGACCGCTTAACGTATTCCCAAATCTGATCTGGACGAGGTTCATGCGATTCCCATTTAATGAACTGTGCTGTATGCAGGCGTACTTTAGATTTTTAACTTAAGAGAAAGTTCCAATTCCACTGATGTAGATGGGGGACATGGAGCAACAATTTATATGAGTCTGTGGCGTTTGTCCAGACGAATCCGTATCAAACCAGTTGTATTTTGAAGCTATGGATTGTAATATAGAGGGGATATTTGGGTTATGACAAAAATCATTGGAGGAAGAGATGAATCGTCAGATTACGCTTGCTGCACGTCCTGAAGGGTTTCCCGTGCCGGAGGATTTTAAGTTTGTTGAAACGCCTATTCCAGAACCGGGGGAAGGCGAGGTGTTGTCGAGAACGCTGTTTATGTCGGTTGATCCCTATATGCGCGGGCGGATGAATGATCGGGCATCGTATGCGGCAAATGTGCAAATTGGCGATGTGATGGTGGGCGGCACGGTGGGGGAGGTGATCGCGTCGAATGATCCCAATTTTGAGGTTGGCGATATTGTCCAGGCGCAAATCGGGTGGCAGGCTTATGGCGTGTCTAAGGGATCGAATTTGCGCAAGGTCAATCCAGATCTTGCACCTGTATCAACGGCTTTAGGAGTGTTGGGGATGCCCGGGCTTACGGCGTATTTTGGATTGCTGGAAGTTGGGCAGCCCAAAGAAGGCGAGACTGTACTGGTGACGGGTGCTGCGGGTGCTGTGGGATCAATTGTGGGGCAGATTGCCAAAATCGTGGGTTGTCGCGTTGTGGGTGTGGCGGGGTCGGATCAAAAGATCGCCCATGTGGTTGACGAGTTGGGTTTTGACGCCGCTTTCAATTACAAGGAGGTCGATGATTACAGTGCCGAATTGCAACGCCAGTGTCCCGATGGCATTGACGTATTTTTTGACAATGTGGGTGGCGCAGTTTCCGATGCGGCCTTTCCCCTGATGAATGTGCGTGGTCGTATTTCTGTTTGCGGGCAAATATCGCAATACAATTTGACCGCTCCAGAACAGGGGCCGCGGATGATGTGGTACTTTATTTCTCAAAGATTGACGATGCGCGGTTTTCTGGTTTTTGACTTTGAAGACCAGCACGCCGAGGCCCTCAACCAGATGGCTATTTGGGTCAATGAAGGGCGGATTAAATATCGGGAAGATATCTGGGAGGGGTTGGAGAATGCCCCTGAGGCATTTATCGATATGATGCAGGGTGGGAATACTGGCAAGCGCGTAGTAAAGGTGGCGGAGTAAGATGGGTATGACAGATTATCAGATTGAACATTTTCATCGCAATGGATTCTTTTTTGTTCCAAATCCGCTGGACGATGATGCTATGTTCGAGATTGACCGGCGCCAGCGAGCGGTTGAACCGGGGTGGTCAAAGGCCGAGTGGGCAGAGGGTTTTAACCGGGGGGCTTGTCAGTTTTTTATGGTGGGCGAGCCGTTGTTGCAGGCGGTGGAGCGCCCGGAATTTGTGGGTATGGCACGGCGCATTTTGGGGTGTGAAGATGTGCATGTGGGCGCGTGTGGGTTGGGCGATGCGTCGAAAATTGTTTCGGCGGATGGGCGTTTGCGTCAGCAGGTTCACTGGCACGCGGATGGGGGACCAGATGTACGGCAGGTGTCGATGCGTACGGCATTGGACAGGCACGATCCATCCAATGCGCCGTTGCGCGTATTGCCCGGTACACATGTTAGACCCCTGGAGGAAGTCATCGAAGAATTGCGACAAATCGAACTTGCGACCGGGCAGCACGATGAGATGCCCGAGTTGTTATTTGCCTCACATCCCCGCGAGGTAGAAGTGATTCTGGATCCGCGATGGACGCTGGTGTGGACGCCGAGTTGCTGGCATGCGACGGGTGTGAAGACGGCGGCTGGTCCAAGGCGTGCGATGGCGTGGAATTATTTCCCGAGCGGGGGGCGCAAGCGCGATATGGAGGCGCTGAAGTACGTGATTGAAGGCTGGGAGGATTGGTCCGATGATCGGAAGCAGTTATGGGGGCTTGGATGAAATTACCAGTGCGCCGATGGCATATATTCCACCGCCAATGAGAAAAATCCAGTCCGATGGCAAATGTACCTGCTGTGTCATCCATCCGAGCATAGGGCCTGTTGCGGAGCCGAGATCAGATGCTGTTACGTATCCCGCAACAGAACGCGAACCGCGCATTCCCGCCTCGGCGTGCATGACTACTGTTGCGCCAACACCGCACAGGAAGAACACGACCACGCACAAGATCAACAATCCCGTATTGGATGTGATTGATGCCGAGAACAGAGCTAATGTCCCGGTGCCAAAATAAATGGCTGCACTCCACCGCCGTCCCAACCGATCACTGATATGGCCCAGAAAAGGACCACCGAGCGCGTCGGCAATCCACCGTGAAGATAGCAACAGACCGTTTAATGTGGCTACGCCAATGGCCATACCCAACAGGTTCAGAGATGTGCCCACGGTTTCGACGAGGACCACCCCCAGGGTGGACATTAAAATGCCCGGTCCAACGCACCCGATCACAAATCCGCAAATCATTAATTTGGGTACCCAGCCCGAGTCCTCGACGCCTTCTTTATTTATATTTTTTTCGAAAACAGCGCGTCGCGCGATCCATCCCAGGGGTGTTCCTATCAACGAGATGATGGCGAATAAAAAGAGTGTGAGTGTAAATCCAATGATGTCGTGAGCCAGCCCGCCTAAAAAATTGCCTCCCACCGACCCGAGGCGCGATACGCCGTTGTAAAATCCCATTTTCTGACCGATCATAGATGGCGGTGTGGTATCTACTACGGTCATCAAACCAATCTGGCGTATAAATGACCAGGATAATCCCCATAGCATGCGCGCGATAAGCAAGATGGGGAAGGAGGTGACAACGCCGTAAACCGCTGTCAATACGGCTCCGAGAATCAGGGAGCCTGTCATCAAAGCCGTCAGATTATAGCGCTGGCACAATTTTTCGGCCAGGGTGTTCGTTATCAGGCGCACCCAGCGATTTACCGAGAGAATGAGGCCAACCTGATAAGGCATCAACCCAATTTCGGCATAATGCGTTGGCAACACGGAGTACAGCATCTGGTCGCCCAGCAGTGAAAATGCCGTAGCCAGTGCAATGAATACAACAGCCTGTGACGATTGCATCATGGATGATGTTCGACATTTTCTCCGCGATGCTCGCCGTCGATAAATGCCTGCGTAAATGCCGTTACCTGTGTTATTGCATCTTCCACGAGTGCTGCACCGGCTTCTGCGGTGGCTTCCAGAGGTTCCTTATCTACTTGATCCTGCATTGCATCGTGGCGCACGTTTTCGGGCCACAGTGCCAGCGCGAATGCCGTTTCAAATTCCTGTGCGTGTCCCGGATAGCGTTTTGTTTTTAAATTTTGTTCGGCCACATCTTTTGACATGAGATCCCAGTAAGAAGTCCATTGCAGATTTACGTCGGGGCGGTCGATCTTGAAAAACAACCGCCATTGACCAAATATGCCCCGCAAGGGAGCTACATTGCCGCCGTGACCATTTAGCACAATGACATTTTTTACGCCATGGCGCACCAGACTTTCGACGGCATCGAATAACACGGCCAGCCACGACCCGGGTTTGGCTGTCACGGTTCCTTTGTGTACCATGTGGTGTTCGGAGATGCCTACGGCCATCGGTACATTGACAATTACCTGGGGATACAATCGTTTGGCGGCCTCCACCGCGACATGGGTTGACGAAGCGGTATCGTGCTCCATTGCCAGGTGCTCTAAATGCTGCTCGTTGCTTCCTACCGGAATAATCGCCGTTTGAAATTCCCCGCGTTCCAGTGCTTCCCGAAATTCGCGTCGCGTCAATTTTGCCAGCAGAACTTGCTCGCTCATCGCGTTTCTCCTTATGTTAATTAATCTTGTGAATAATACTCCGCGGTCTGGTTAGATGATGCCTCTGTGCCATTACGTCTCTGAATTAATCCCCTCATCGCCCTGTACATGAAATAAATCGAAATAGCAGCCCAAACAAATGCAATTGGATATGCCAATATCTCTATGCCGAAATACCGCGCCAATATTCCCGCATCGGTGCGTTCTGTCTGCATCCACAAATCTGTGCGAAAATCGTACAAACTGTACAAACACAAGACAATACCAACCCACGTTGCCAACACATGGGATAAGCGACCAAATCGAATCGTTACGACAATCAGTACGAGACCGCAGGTTGCGCCAAACCAGAAATCGAGTGCCCCAAATGGTGTGTACAGTGCAGCCATTCCAATTTGCAGAACACCGATCAATCCGAGCAATATTCTTTGCGTGCCCAGCCATCGACCCGTGTAAATCAGCAATGCACCGAGAATGGCCGATCCCACATAACCCGCTGAACTGATGAGTGGAAATATTCCCCCTCGGCTGATCACATGCCCCGATTCATTCCACCGTACGCGCAGTTCCTCTACTTCACCACCTGTTGCAATCGCCATACTCGCATGACCCATTTCGTGTATCCAGACCACAAATACGCGAAATGGTTTTACGAATGGCGTGTCCCACAATGCCAGAGCGATAACTGCCAATAGCAGATGCAGCCAGAATGTTCTTATTATGATCATTGCCAATACAAACCTATCGTCCGGATTCCAGATTTACGGAAACGGCGTCCAATTTATCTCGCAATGCGGCATCCAGAATCCATCCCACGCCCCCGATATTGTCCTCTAAATGCGCGATGGTGTCGCCACCTGTAATTGCCACGGTCACTTCGGGATGCGACAGGACCCAGGATAGGGCGACTTGTCCCGGTGTTTTGTCCAGTTCATCTGCGATATCAAATAGGGTTGTTAGCACTTTTCCCTCTGCGCCCGCCATCATGGTTTCGTATTGGTCCATTCGGCGTTTTGCCCATAGTGAACCTTCTGGAGGTGGTGCGTCGGGTTTGTAAAATCCGCTCAATAGTCCCACGGCTAATGGACTGTAAACCATTACTCCCAGGCCCTCGCTTCGCACAAAGGGGAAAATTTCTCGCTCCAATGCGCGGTGTAGCAGATTGTATGGATTTTGCATGCACATATAAGGCGCCAGATTCAATGTGTGTTGAATCCAGAGGGCTTTGCACGCTTGCCATGCCGAATGGTTGCAACACCCGATATAGCGCACTTTGCCCTGATGTACCAGGTCGTCCAATGCGCGTGCGGTTTCTTCAATCGGTGTCGACTCATCGAAGTTATGCACGAGATACACGTCGATGTGATCAGTGTCCAACCGGTTCAGCGAGCGCTCTACTTCCCGCATGATATGATAGCGGGATAGACCCTGATCATTTGGTCCTGTGCCGATGCGGCTAAATACTTTGGAGGTGATTACCACATCGTCTCGTTTGCCCTTCAAGGCTTTGCCCAACACGACTTCCGAACGCCCGATATGCGTGCGATCATCACCGGGACCATAGGTATTGGCGCAGTCGATCAAATTTATGCCCAGGTCTATCGCCCGCTCAATAACCCTTTGCCCTTCTGCCTCATCTGCCTGTCCGCGAAATCCCAGACCCAGTGCCAGCCGACTTACTTTCACACCTGCTGAACCAAAATTGACATATTCCATAATATGTGCTCCCATTAATTATTCATATTTTCGCCAATAAAATTGGGGCGAGTTTATCTCTTGTTTTGTCTGCCCAGGCTTGCAGGTGGGTTTTTAAATTTGCAACGGTTTCAGAGCTTGCCATTTCTTGCCAGCGATTTTGACGTTCACCCGAGTCGCTGGGCAAGTGATACAGTTCGGGTTTTCGCACAGTTGACAAAATCAGTTTCCAATCGCCTGATACCACACACCGCTCTTCTCCTTTATCGAGTTCGGGCTGATTGGGGCCTTCGCCTTTTTTATCGATAAAGGGCGTATTTACTATGACAAGTGCCTCGCGTCCTGTTTTGCCACCCTGTCGAATTGAATCGCTGAGGTCTATACCATCGAGGCCCTCGGAGACTACATATCCCAGGAGGCCGAGAATCGTCGGTATCAAATCGACCGAACTGATGAGGGATTCGTCGATTTCGCCACTGGAAATCGCTGAAGGAAATCGCATGAGCAGGGGGATGCGCGCGACAGTATCATAACAGAGGCGTTTGCTGTGGTCATTCCACCGGTGGTCAAAGAGGTGACCGTGTTCGGAGGTAAAGACGACGAGGGTATTTTCTGCTATTCCACTGTCATCGAGTGTTTTCAACAGGTCGCCAACTGCATCGTCAATCGCTGTACACATCGCGTAGTATTTGCGCCGTTTTTCGTCCTCGGGGTAGAGTTTTTGATAAAGTGCTTCGTATTTTTCGGGGACAGAATAAGGCGGATGCGGGGGATAATAGGATACATAAGCACAGAATGGACGCGCGTCATCTTTGCGAATAAAATCAATGGCGTCTTGTGCCAGCACATCCGTTTGATACACTTTTTTGCCGTCGATTGTGTAGTAATGTCCTTGCCCACGGCCATCGCGGGGGTATGTGGGCATTGTCTCCCAGGCGTCTCTCGATGGATCTCCCAGATGCCATTTGCCAAAGTAGGCACACCGATACCCCACAGCTTTGAGGAAATCGGGAAAAAGCGGTATTTCTGGATCTATATCCCATGTGTTTTCGAGCACGCCGTGATTGTGCGGATAAAGGCCCGAGAAAATTGTGCCGCGATTTGGCGCGCAGACGGGTTGTGCGGCATAAGCTCTGTCAAATCGCATTCCGTCCGATGCCAACCGATCCAGATTGGGTGTTATAATGCCCTTTTTGCCATAACATCCCACGCCATCCCGGCGCTGTTGGTCCGTTAAGATGAATAGCAGATTGGGAGGCTCTGCGGTAGCCGCGCTGCCAACTGATCCTGAGAAATTTCTGCGTGATACATTTTGTGCCATATCAACTCCCATTACATTTCACCAATCGCTTACCAATATTATCACCTCGCAGCATGCCGATGAATGCCTGTGGCGCGTTTTCCAATCCCTCGACAATATCTTCCCTGTAATTGAGCCGGCCTTCCTTTAGCCAGACCGACATCTGCTGTAATCCCTCGGCGTGTTGATCTGCGAAATCGCCCACCAGGAATCCCTGCATGTGCAACCGCTTGCCAATAAAGCCGCCCATCATCCGGGGTCCCATTTCCGGCTCGATGAGGTTGTATTGTGAAATTTGTCCGCAAACGGAAATTCGGCCCCACATGTTCATGAGGGAAAAAACCGCATCGGTAATGCTTCCGCCCACGTTGTCGAAGTACACATCGACGCCATTGGGACATAAGCGTTGCAATTCGGCGCGGTAATCCGCTGTGGTTTTGTAATTGAATGCGCCATCAAAACCCAGACCGTCAATGGCATAGCCCACTTTTTCATCGCTGCCAGCTATGCCAATGGCGCGGCATCCTTTGATTTTTGCAATTTGCCCGACCAGCGATCCCACAGCACCGGCGGCTGCCGAAACCACGACGGTCTCGCCAGCTTTGGGTTTGCCGACTTCCAGTAAGCCAAAATAGGCTGTCAATCCCGGCATGCCGAGAATGCCGAGTGCGGTTGAAATGGGTCCCAGTGAAGGATCTATTTTTCGGAGGCCCTGTACTGAAGAGACCGCGTAAGCCTGCCATCCGTGATCTGCCCAGACAATATCTCCGGGCTGAAACTCAGAATGGTTGGATGCGATTACTTCGCTTACACTCCGCCCAATCATAACCGCACCAATTTCTACATTTGGCGCGTAGGATTTCCGGTCATTGATGCGCCCGCGCATGTAGGGGTCAACGGAGAGGTACTGCGTTTTCAAGAGCAGTTCCCCTTCGCCGGGTTCGGGAATGGGCGATTCTCCAATTGAGAAATCGGATGTTTTGGGATATCCGACTGGACGCGCTGCCAATCGAATTTGAATATTTTTCTCTGCCATAGAAATAGTGCTCCTGATTTTTCGGTGGTTTGGATATTTTATTCTGCATAAACCGCTTCTCGTATGCCCTTCAAATATCCGACGGCAAATAGCCGCGCGATGCCTTGTTCGTCGCCAAATTGATCATCTCCCATTTTGGGATAGTGGTCTGGGCGGCACACGCCGTCAAATCCGATGTCTCGATACGCGCGCAAACATTCGACGAGGTCTGTTTTGCCATCGTCGTGAAATGTTTCTTCAAATTTATCGGGTTGACCAACGACATCGCGGATGTGTAAGAAATGGATTTTTTTCTGTTCGCCAAAGTGCCGGATGACCGAGGGCAAATCGTCTGTCATCAGTGTAAAATTGCCCTGGCAAAGCCCAATGCCATTCATCGGACTCGGTACGAGGTCAACGAGTTTTTGGTAGTTTTCTACGTTGCTCATAATGCGCGCAATGCCGCGGATGGGCGATAGCGGTGGATCGTCGGGATGCAGGGCCAGTTTGACGTTGGCCTCTTCGGCCACGGGTACAATGCGCTCGAGAAAATACTTCAGGTTGGCCCACTGTTGTTCCTCTGTCACGGTTCCCCCGGAGATCTCTTGCTCGGCTATTGGTACGCCGTCGATATTGTGTATGGGACGCTCGGCGGGATCGCCTTGCGATGCCAGGGCATTGAGATCAAATCCACTTACATGCGCGCCGCCCCGAGATGAAATGGATCGGGATGTGCGCATGACCCCCAGAATGGGCATCCACGCATAACACCACACGGGGATTTCGAGCTTGCCCATGTTCCGAAGCAGTTCACAGACCACCTCAATTTCTTCGTCTCGTCCGGGCAATCCCAGTTTGATCTTTTCCATAGGTGGCCGCGATTCAATGACTTCAAGGGGTATTCCGGCGGCTTCATAAGCGGCTTTTGCTTTTGCCAGCGATGTGTAACTCCAGGGCTGTTCTTCTGGCTCTGCGTCCGGTTTTGGGCGCAGTGTTATGCCTCCAACCGCGCCTTCGACTCCGCATTGTTTCATGAGTGTCCACCTCTGACTGGCTTGTGGCGGTGCCAGGATAGCAATTCTCAGCATGACTATTTCCTTTCGCTGTTGGTGTTTTTGCCATTTTTACGCTGCCCAATATATGCAGACCGGATGCGACATGCTATAAAAAATCCATCGCCAGAAGCGCGCTCTAAATGGCTTTTGAGAAGCTGTGCTCTTGCATATATTGACAATGATAAAAGGCGATCACTACTCCGCATACAAGGAGGCTCTGCTATGACCTGTTGGAAAATTCTCGCTGTCATCCTGCTGTTCATATCACCTCTTTTTGCTCAGGAGCAAGCTGAAAACCGCTTCCAGAGCGCGGCGGAGCGTTTTTTTGCGCGCAATGACAAAAATAAAGACGGCAAATTGTCACGAGAGGAATTTCCCGAACGACAACGCCGTCTGTTTGAGCGAATTGACACAGATAAAGATGGCTTTGTCACACTCGAAGAAGATATTTTTTATCGCAACAACCGACGGAGGAATACCGTGAATATTCCAGAAGGTGTAACTGTCCACCGAGATCTGATCTACGGACGGGTTGGGGAAAGAGAACTCCCCCTCGATCTCTATCTTCCTCCCGATACATCATCTCCTGTGCCCGTGGTGATATGGGTTCACGGGGGTGGTTGGCGTGGGGGATCTAAAGG
>VXRD01000152.1 GCA_009838845.1 Gemmatimonadota bacterium
ATATACGTTTTGTGAGTGCTTCAAAAAAGGAGACGACATGAGTTCTGATACATTTCGCGGAGTTTTGACCATACCCTCAACCCCATTTAAGCAAAATGGGGATGTCGATTGGGGCGACCTCAAGCGCGTGCTGGATTTTTGTATCACCTGCGGCGCGCATGGAATTGTCTGGCCCGTAAATGCCAGTAGTTTTCCCGTATTGACCGACCAGGAACGCCTGCACGGTATGCAGATGGTCGTAGAACACACCGCCGGACGCGTTCCAGTAATTCTCGGCGTACAGGGGGCGAGTGGAAATCACGCGGCGATGTTCGCGCGTCACGCGCAGGCACTGGAAGCCGATGGCGTTATCGCAATGGCCCCTTATATCGAGCCAATCGAAGACGAAGATGCGATGGTGCGCTATTATCAGGGAATAGACCGCGAAGTGGATATGCCAATCTTTATACAAAATCACCTGCGGGGCAGCGAGTTGTCCATCGACACAGTGGTGCGCTTGATCAATGAAGTAGAACACATAGAATACGTTAAGGAAGAGGTCTTCCCCCCAACGCACATGATTACGGGCTTAATCGAACAAGCAGGCCCAAAATTGAAAGGCGTATTTGGCGGAGCCAGTGGCCGCTATTTACTGCTCGAACATCCGCGCGGCGTAGCCGGACAAATGCCGGGCTGTCACATAACAGATGTCGTGGTGCGCCTGTGGAATGCCCTGGAAGCCGGAGATTTGAAAGAGGCAAAACGGGTATATGGCATCATGGCCCCCCTATTCGCGCTCGAGACAATAAAAGGCACAAATTATCCCGAAATACTGCGCCGCCGCCAGGTCATAAAAAGTTCGCACAGCCGTTTGACAACCCGTTTTCCAACTCAAGATGCGTACGATCACGCGGCACTCGACGATATTTTGCGGGACCTGGAACCGCTATTTACATGGAATGAAAAGCCACTGCTATACGGTCCCCCCGAATGGCTCAAAGATCAATGGACGGATTAAACCAGCCTTTGTAAATAATCGCTTATTCTCCAATTTGTGACACGGAAATTTCATGCATCTAAAATCATTGTCTCGATCGACAGTTTATTTTTTTCTCCTTTGGGGATCCATCTCAACCAGCATTGCTCAGGAAGTATCATTAGTATCTCAGGACACGACGGCTGCTGGTCGCTGGAGCCTTATAGCTGGCACTGCTTTTTTGCACGCCGGTGAACACCCCTACATAGATCGAGAAGGCAGCATGTGGTGGGGATACCAGGACAATGTCTTTGTGCTGAGGCAAAACCAGTTATCAAAGATAACCGTAGGGTGGCCTGTGAACGCGATAGTGCAAGATTCAACGGGGGCCATGTGGTTTTTTGGACATCACAGCGATTCGCTCATTGTCTCGCGCTACGACGGCATTATACGGGAGATAACGAAAACGCAAGTAAAGTGGAATTTGATTATGAGCCCTCCGGCAGTTGTAGATGGCAAAGGGCGATTTTGGATGCGTGCTCACCCCCTATATGAACGCAGATCAAGTGGCGGCTATGGTATCTTTGAGTACACCAATAACCGCTGGGTTCACCACACAACTGAAGCAGGACTCAGGGACGACCGTATTTACGACTTGACCGTAGATCAAAAAGGCCACCTCTGGGCTGCGACTTACAGAAGTGCCAGCCAATACCGAGACGGGCAATGGCACAATTATGGTCGGGGAGACGGTTTAAGCAATCAGAAAGTGTATCGAATTGCCATAGACAAAAATGGCGACATCTGGTGTACGCATGGCAATCGCGATGATATTTCCGTTTATGACGGTGATAAATGGCGCGTGATCAACACGGATTCCGGTATGCCCTTTGGGGAAGTGCGGGCAGCACTTTGTGCGCGAGATGGCACCTTCTGGTTTGGTGTACACTATGATGATATAACAGATCCAGAACAAAGCGGCCTGGTTCGTTTTGACGGTCAATCGTGGCTTGTGTTGACGGAGAGGGACGGACTACCGGGCAATCACGTTCTGAAAATTTCTGAACTACTGGATGGAAAGCTGTTATTACAGATTCGAAAACCAACATCGACGGTATTTGAGTCAGACACAACGCCGTTGCAAATTTCCGATCAAGCGCTTGCGATATTTGAACCCGATACAACGCAATGTGCGCGTGTTTCGGGATATGTTGAAAATCGAGATGGAATCGCTATAGATTCTGTCGCAGTATCTCTCACAACATCCAAAGGACATGTAAAAGCGAGCACTGTAACCAATGATCAGGGTTTTTACGAAATGAGGGTCTTGCCCGGCAAATACAGGGTTCAAGTGCCAGATGCCTGGGGTGGAAAACGCGACATAGTCGTGGCCCCTGGCGAGGTTGTCAGTGGCGTGGATATTCGTCCCTTTTGGTTTGCCAATTTGGAAACGCGCAATACCGTTTTTGGACTTGTGTTTTTGTTTTTTGTAGTCATGGTGCTCGTCGGCTTGCTCTATATCGTCATCCGCGCATTCGCCGTGCAACCGCTCAAAGTGCCCGAACTGAGTGAAGCACACAACCCCCTCCGTCTTCGTTTTCACGGAAATGGAAGCAGTCTATTTGGTATTTTTGTAATCAATGTGTTGTTTACACTTCTCACGCTCGGAGTGTATTATTTTTGGGGCAAGGCAAAAATTCGGCGTTATATGCACAGCCAAACAGAATTGCATAACAGTCGGTTCTCAAACCATACCACCGGCGGCGAACTCTGCATTGGCTGGATTAAAGCCATTATTTTAATCGTCACAATCGTATTAATTTCGGAAATACCCTCGTTTTTCTGGGAAGATATGACGCACGAGTGGATCACTATGCTCGCGTTTTACGGGCTTCTGCTTTTTGTATTTTTGCCTCTGGCCATCGTAGGGTCCTTGCGTTTCAGACTCAGCCGAACTTCTTATCAAGGCATCCGATTCTCCTTCAGGGGCAATAGCAAAACATTTTTCAAAATCTATTATATCGGGCTATTAAAAACAATATTCACCCTGGGGTTGTACTATCCCTATTTTGAAACGAAGATTCGCCTATTCTTGACCAGGAGCGTGCAATTTGGCACAGGGCGTTTTAAATTTTTCGGCACAGGGCGCAACCTATTCTGGTATTTTGTACTAAATTTGTTACTCACGCCTTTTACACTGGGTTTGTGCTGGTATTGGTACACGGCACTCAAGACGCGCTACTACTGGTCTTGCACAACATTCGAAGGCACTTCATTTCATTCGACTGTTGTCGGCAGTCGCCTTCTGTTGCTAAAGGTCGAAAATTTTATTTTACTCGTCATTTCCCTGGGCCTGGCATGGCCCTGGGTTGCGGTTCGCAATAACAGATTTTTGTGCGACTATCTCGTTTTGTCCGACCCACCGGATTTTTCCAGTATTGCCCAGGACTTTTCAGACGCCGGAGCAACGGGCGAAGGCTTGAGCGATTATCTGGATTTTGAATTTGAGTTTTAGAACTATGGCACGAGATACACACAGGTGGCACGCACACTTTTACGATGGGCAAACTGCACAGCCCCATACCGTGCAGATAGAAGTTTTAGCGAATGGCCTTGAGATAATATTTTCAGACCGTCCATCTGAAATTTGGACTTACGGAAGTTTTCGTCAGACCGAGGGCTTTCACAGCGGAGAATTGGTCCGGTTTGAAAAGAACGATACTTTTGGGCAAGCACTGGTAATAGACGACGTGCAAATCTTGGAGGTCATTCGAGAACGCAACCCCATTTCGGGCTTTCACAATCCCAGGCTTCGCCGTTACCGGGTCCCTCTTGTCGGTTTTTCTCTCGTTTCTAGTGTGTTTATTATCTGGCTGCTCTACGGCCATATTCTGCCCGTATTCATCGACGGCATCGCACGCATTGCGCCCGTTGCCTGGGAAGAATCACTTGGCCGATCCGTTGTCGCGTATATCGCACCCAAAGAAGACCGCTGCCAGGATGAAATTTATACTGAAGTCTTTGATGAAATCGACGCGCGTTTGACCGCCCCGACAAACTTGCCCTATACATTTCGCATTTACGTCGTCAAGAACGCCCAAGTAAATGCCTTCGCGCTTCCCGGCGGCTATATGGCTATTACAACCGGCTTTCTAAAGCGCGTAAAATCCGCCGAGCAAATCGCCGGTGTAATCGCACACGAGATGCAACATGTCGTGCAAAGACACGGCACCCGGGCCGTCTTGCGCGAAATGTCCACGCGCGCACTTATTGCAGCGATTTCCGGTGGTGGCGAAGGTTTGGACTACGTGCTTGACGGAGCCGCCCTGGTGGGTGCCCTGCGTTTTTCAAGAGACCACGAGTCTTCTGCTGATATCGAAGGCATGAAAATGATTCTTGATGCGAATATTGACCCAAAAGGAATGGTCGAAGCATTTGAAATCCTTCTCGAAATAATGGGAGATATGCCAGATGGTCTGGTCTATGCTTCAACCCACCCCTTGACAAAAAATCGCATTCGTTCACTATCGCCCTATTTAGATTCCCTGAAAGTCGATCCCATTCCAATCGTCTCCGACTCAACCTGGGCGCGTTTCGCGCAAGCAATTCGCGCAGGCCAGTGTAAGCGAGCGGATGAACAGAAGGCGCCCACAACGCAGAAAAGCGAGTGATCGGCGCAGCACAACATAGCGCAAAGGAGCAAAAAATGTCGAACTCCCGTCCGAATGTCCTCTGGCTTTTTCTCGAAGATGTGAACCCGTGGATGAGTTGTTATGGCGACCAGACCATACAAACGCCGAATATAGACGCGCTCGCCGCTTCGGGCATAAAATTTGATCGGGCGTATCAAACCTCTGGCGTATGCTCGCCTTCTCGCTCGGCAACAATTACCGGGATGTATCAAACCACCATAGGCGCGCACAACCACAACAGCTCATACCCCCTTTTACCCGAAGGGATAAAGACAATACCCGAGTATTTTCGAGACGCCGGATATTACACATTTAACGAAGGCAAAACGCATTATAACTTTGTCTTTGAATTAGATGTTTTATTTAACCACCATGGGAGCATGGATTTCAAAGGGGCAGAAAACGGAAGCGATTGGTCCGGATGTCCCCCTGGTCAACCGTTCTTCGGACAAATTCAGCTTCGAGGTGGCAAAAGCATTGGATTGCTCAAAGGACCGGGCATCGATCCCGCCTCAGTACCTGTGCCATCATTTTATCCCGATCACGAAATCATCCGCAGAGAAATTGCCCTACACTACGATTGTATCCTGCACACAGACCGACAGGTGGGATGGATTCTGGAACGACTACAAGAAGATGGATTGCGCGAAAATACGATCATATTTTTATTTAGCGATCACGGGATGCGGTTGCCGCGGCACAAGCAATTTATTTACGAAGGTGGTCACAAAATCCCATTGATAATTTCATGGCAGGGCAATACAGATATCGTAACCCCCGGAAGCGTGCGCTCCGACCTCGTCAGCGGCATTGATATCGGTCCCACCTCCCTCGCGCTCGCTGGCCTCGGTGTGCCCGATTACATGGAAGGTCAAAATCTGTTTGGCGAACACTTTGTCGAGCGCGACTACGTGATTGCGGCAAAAGACCGCTGCGATTTTACAATAGATCGCATGCGCACGGTGCGCACCCAGCGGTATCGCTATGTGCGGAACTTTATGACAGATCGCCCTTTTATGCAGGCGCAGTACCGCGATGGATCGGATTATATGGAACTGATACGTTCCATGCACGCCAACGACGAACTCACGCCCGAGCAGGCATTCTTCTGGGCAAAAGAACGCATCGCAGAAGAATTTTACGATTGTGACGCCGATCCCGAAGAGGTGAACAATCTCGTAGATGATCCAGACCACGCCGAAGCCTTGCAATACCACCGCGATATTCTGAAACAGTGGATTGCCCAGACCGATGACCAGGGCCAATATCCCGAACCCGCAATCGGCTTGCGATGGGTGCTGAAACAGTGGGGAGATAAGTGTGTAAATCCAGAATATGATACAATAAAAAAGGAGACACAATGACCAGACCAAATATTCTCGTGATCTTGACCGACGATCAGGGTTGGGGCGATTTGAGTGTACACGGCAACACAAATCTCAACACGCCAAATGTGGATTCTCTCGCACGAGATGGCGCACTATTCGACCGGTTTTACGTCTGCCCGGTATGCGCGCCCACGCGGGCAGAGTTTTTGACGGGACGCTATCATCTGCGCGGCGGTGTCCACGGCGTGAGTACTGGTGCCGAGCGACTAAACCTCGATGAGACCACCATTGCCGATGTGTTCAAAGCCGCCGGATACGCCACGGGTGCTTATGGCAAGTGGCACAATGGCACGCAACATCCCTATCATCCAAACGCACGGGGATTTGACGAGTTTTTTGGGTTCTGTTCCGGACACTGGGGACAATATTTTGATGCCGAACTCGAACACAATGGCGAACTCACGCGCGGAAAGGGATACCTGCCCGATGAGTGTACAGACCGCGCGATGGATTTTATGACAGCAAATGTCGAACGCGATCAACCGTTCTTCTGTTATCTCCCCTACAATATCCCACACACACCATTTCAGGTACCCGACGAGTTTTACGATCCATTCCGCGATAAACCGATTGAGATGCGGGCGACCAATCCCGACCAGGAAGAAATAGTCCGCACGCGGGCGGCACTCGCCCTGTGTGAAAACATCGATTGGAATGTGGGGCGATTGCTGGACAAACTCGACGAATTGGAAATCGCGGAAGACACTATTGTATTTTATTTTGGAGATAATGGGCCCAATGGCGCGCGATGGAATGGTGGGATGAAAGGCACAAAAGGATCAACAGATGAAGGCGGCGTGCGCGTGGCGGGATTGATGCGTTGGAAAGGTCATATCCAAGCTGGTACAGTAATTGAAGAAATCGCCGGGGCGATTGATCTATTGCCCACATTTGCCGACCTTGCGGGTATCGACCTAAAAGTCGAAAAACCCCTGGAAGGACGCAGCCTCAAACCCCTGCTATTGGGCGAAGATGTCGAATGGTCTGACCGCATCATCCTATCACATCAGCGGGCACAATTGAGCGCACGCAATCAGCGATTCCGATTGGACATAGAAGGCAAGTTATACGATATGGTCGCCGATGGTGGGCAGACAACAGATGTGTCAAAAGAACATCCCGATGTTCACGCAGAATTGTCAGATGCAGTAGCAAAATATCACGCCGAAGTCTTGCCTGTAAACGACGACCGCCCCTTTGCCACGGGCTACTGGAAAACGACCCGCTTGCCCGCGCGAGATGGCGTGCATCACGGCACAGTCCAGCGCAGTGCAGGCGCGCCCAACTGTTCTTATTTCACGCATTGGACACAAGTGGGTGATCGGATGACCTGGGATATCGAAGTCGGCACAACCGGCGACTATGAAGCAGCGGTTTATTATACATGCCCGGAAGAAGATGTAGGATCAACCGTCGAGCTGGCATTTCACCCCGAGCACGACCAGACGACAAAAGTGCAAGGACAGGTAACCGACGCACACGACCCACCACTCATCGGTGCAGCAGATGACCGCTATCCCCGCGGCGGTGAGTCCTATGTGAAGGATTTCGAGCCATTGACATTGGGCACAATCCACCTGAACGCGGGCAAAGGTACCTTGACCTTGCGTGCCCTTGACGTACCCCATTCACAGGTGATGGACGTGCGGCGCGTGATGTTGACATTGAAGGAATAGTGAACGAGATAGACTCGATTAAAAACGGAACTTTACATTTTACTCAAGACTCTTGGAAGGCAACTTATCAGAGGCCACGTTAACAAGGAAATCCAAAAATGCTCACCCCAAATTGGAATATCCTTCCCAAAGAAACCATCCGGGAATTCGACGAAAAGGGCTGTTTAATCGTGCGCCGGGCACTCGATCAAAAAACAGTCGCACACTTGCTTGAAACATGCGACCGATTCATCGACAGCGACATAAAAACAAATCGACAAACGCGCGAGAATGGATACTACGATGGCTTTCGCAACTGCATCGCCTTAGACGACGCCTTTCTATCTCTCCTCACACATCCCAAAATCTTCCCCATGGTCGTGCAATTTCTCGGCGCGTATCTCCATCTCACCACCTCACACCTGATTTACAAACACCCCGACCCGCCCGGCACGCCCGATTTTGCCCGAGCGCCAAACTGGCATCGCGATTACGGTCGCCTCAACAACGACCTCCAGCACGCGGCTCCCCGGGGCATGCTCAAATGCGCTTATTATCTCACGGATCTCACCGAATCCAATGCGGGCGCCACACTCGTCGTGCCCGGCAGTAATCTATTGAGAGACCCCCTCGACATTCCCCCCAATGGCGATCCAGAAGGCGCATTCGAACCGCATCTCGAACCCGGCGACTGTCTCATCTTTGAAAACCGAACCTATCACGCCGGCGGTATCAACCTGTCCGACGAGACCCGCAAAGTCATCATGTTCGGTTATGGCTACAGATGGCTCGCGCCCATAGATTACCGCGTGCAGCCTCAATCGCTATTAGACAAACTCGATCCATTGGGCCAGTACCTCCTTGGCGAAACACTGGTCAAAACAGAAGAATATCAAACCAGCGGCGGTGAAACCCCGCTCAAACCCTGGTGCGAGCAAAACAACCTGCCCCTCGTCAGACCACCAGTCTGGCAAGAAGATCTGGCTCTTGCCTGATTATCGACCAAAATAAACAAAGGGTTAATAATGGGATTACTTAACGGTAAAGTAGCGATCATCACGGGTGGCGCGAGTGGCATTGGTCGCGCAACTGCTCGCCTCTTTGTCGAAGAAGGCGCACAAGTCATCATCGCAGACATCCAGGACGATAAAGGCCAGACTGTTGCAGAAGAACTCGGTCACAACGCCATCTTCCAGCACACCAATGTGAGACGGGAACCCGATATCAGAGCGATGATCAATCTCGCCGTCACGCATTTTGGACGCCTGGATTGCCTCTTTAACAACGCCGGATACGGCGGTGTAGCGGGACCTGTTGAAGAAACATCCATGCGGGGTTTTGACAAAACCGTAAGCATTCTCCTGCGCGGCGTCTTCATGGGCATCAAACACGCGGCTCCCGTGATGAAAAAACAGGGATCGGGCAGCATCATCAGCACGGGTTCTGTCGCGGGCCTTCGCACGGGCTATGGGCCGCATGTGTACAGCGCGTGTAAAGCCGCCGTCATACACCTCACCCGCACAACGGCAATGGAATTGGGACCTCACAACATCCGCGTCAACTGTATATGCCCGGGAGGCATTGCCACCCCCATATTTGCCCCGGCGCTGGACCTCACGCCCGAAGAATCTGACAAAGCCTATCAACTCATGACCGAAAAACTCGCTGGCGGACAGCCTATCCATCGCGCGGGTCAGCCCGAAGACATCGCACATGCAGCCCTCTATCTCGCCAGTGATCACGCCTCATTTGTCAACGGTCACGCCCTCGTCGTCGATGGCGGCCTCATCGGCGGCCAAAAATGGGACAGATCCTGGATCGCCCGAGAGGGGCTTACGTCTGATGAGGACATACGTGAAGAAGGAGAATAATATGAACCGCGTCTTAATCTCATTGGCCCTCATGCTCTTCATCGCTTGTGGCAGTGAACAAACCGGACCGGCAAAAACGACCATTGCCGTCATACCCAAAGGCACAACCCACGAATTCTGGAAATCGATTCACGCAGGCGCTGTCAAAGCGCAGCGCGAGTTAGACATAGAAATAATATGGAAAGGGCCACTCAAAGAAGACGACCGCGAAGACCAGATCGCACTGGTCGAAAACTTCATCTCTCGTGGCGTTTCGGGCATTGTACTCGCGCCCCTCGACGACACTGCCCTTCGCGTACCCGTCGCCAATGCCGTGCGCAACGGCATCCCGGTCGTCATTATCGACTCGGGGCTTCAAAGCGAGGACTTCGTCTCCTTTGTCGCCACCGACAATTATCGCGGAGGACGCCTCGCAGGTGCCGACATGGCCCAACGCCTGAACCAAAAGGGCAAAGTCATCATGCTGCGTTACCAGGAAGGCTCTGCCAGTACAATGAAACGTGAACAGGGATTTCTCGACGCAATTGGCGAGCATTCAGACATCGAAATCGCCTCATCAAATCAACACGGCGGTGCCACCACTGAAAGCGCGTATCAGGCCAGCGAAAACTTGCTCGCGCCCTTGAAAGACGCAAACGGCAAACTCACCATCCAGGGCATCTTCTGCCCCAACGAATCCACCACATTTGGCATGCTGCGCGCCCTGCAAGACGCGGGCCTCGCCGGCAGTGTCATATTCATCGGCTTTGACAGTTCGGAAAAACTCGTCGAAGCCCTCGAAAACGATCAGATCCACGGGCTTGTACTGCAAAATCCCTTTAGAATGGGCTACCTTGGCGTCAAAACCATAGTAGCACACCTCCAAAATCAACCCGTTGAAAAGCGCGTTGATACCGGCGTTGCCCTCGTCACCAAAGACAACATGAACGACCCAGACATCAAAGACGTATTAACGCCAGACCTGGATAAATGGCTAAAATAAATGGAGTAAAAATAGTGCAGAAACTCTGCCGAATTGCGCTAATTATCACCGCCACCCCTTCAATTGCCCTATCGCAGACCTTACCCAACCTGACTGCGCTAAGCGAAACGATTAAGCCACAGGTATCTTCAATTCGGTTACTCAACTTTATCCAGCCATTCACAATACGCTATCAGACAAACGCGGAAATCACCGCATTCATAAGCGATGAGTTCAATCAGACTGTACCGCAAACAATTCGTCAAAACTACGATCTATTCATCCGCGCCATCGGGTTGTACCACGGAGGTATCCCCTTCGACTTCGAAGCTCTGATAAGAGCCTCACAGGGCCAAATAGGTGCCTATTACTATCCCGCAAACCGTTCTATCAACATCCCGATAGGATCAATTCCCATACAAGAGCTTCGAGTAATCGTAGTCCATGAACTGACGCATGTGCTACAGGACCAGCACTTTGGGCTCGACCGTTTACTCAGCGCAACAAACAGCGACAAATTATTAGCCCATCAAGCTCTCGCCGAAGGCGATGCAACGCTGGTGGAATACCTCTGGTTTTTAGATCGCACTGGACAAGCGATGTCAGATGCCCAACTACAGCAATTCGTAAACACGGTTGCCAGCACGACAGTTGGCGAAGTCAAGCGCAACCTCAAAGATGTAGAATCCGATCCACAGGTCGTCCAGGCGATTGACGAAACCCCCGATTTTATATTTGAACAGCAACTTGGAATCTACTTTCGCGGAATGGCCTTTGTATTTGAGTTGAAAAAACGCGGGGGATGGGCAACAGTGAATCGCGCGTACACCCATTTGCCAATGTCAATGGAACACATCCTTCACCCAGACAAATACTTCGCAGGAGAATCTCTCGAGGAGATCGCACTTCCTGATTTGGCAAATGAAACCTTCACAGGAAATTGGGAATTGCTGGACAGGGATACACTGGGCGAATTTGGACTCAGAATTATCTTCAATACCTTTGCTATCCCATCACACGCAGCAGCCGCAGGCTGGCATGGCGACCAGTATGTCGTCCTCAAACACCGCCAGGATAATACACCTGCCCTCGTCCTGTTCACGACCTGGGATACGGAACAAGACGCGACAGAGTTCAAAACTGCCTACGAAGGCGTGCTCGCAATAAAACACCGTGGATCTACAGACTTCAGGATTGAGCAGCAAGGGACAGACGTGTTAATCTCTGAATCGTCTCGGGATCTCGACCTGTTATTTGCGTACCTCGAAAAAGTTCGATTCACCCCCACGGTCGCACTCGAAATTTTCGATTTTGACGGCGATCTCACGATCGGCTTCTCGGACTTCCTCATGTTCGCTGCCCATTTTGGCAAGAGCAGTTCGGATCCGGATTTTGACCCGCGATTCGACATCGATGCAGATGGTATGATCGGCTTCTCGGACTTCCTCGCATTTGCTTCTGCTTTTGGAAAACAAATTACGCCCAACTCAAAACCCGCCGTCGTGATTGACCCGCACATTATCCACCGCACGCTGGGATTTATCCGATAAAGCGGTCAGGCACATCCTCTATGTCGTCCATTCCTAAACATCCGCGCTTTGCCATGCGCGGCATTCGCAAAACCTTTGGCGCAACCATCGCGCTCGACAACGTCGATTTTGCCGTTTCAGCCAGTGAAATCCACGCCCTCATCGGTGAAAACGGCGCGGGCAAAAGCACCCTGATGAAAGTGCTATCGGGAGCCTTGCAACCCGATGCCGGGGAAATGACCGTTGATGGATCGCCCTTCGCACCTGCCAATCCCCTCCAGGCACGCCAGCAAGGCGTAGTCATGATCTATCAAGAACTCTCCCTCGCGCCCCATCTAACCGTTGTAGAAAACGTCCTCCTCGGAATGGAAATCACGCGACGCGGGTTATTGCAAAAATCAGACATGCACGCCCTTGTCCAAAACGCGCTGACAGAACTCGACCATGCCGATATCGATCCCCACGCGCGCGTGAGCACCCTCACCATTGCCGAACGACAAATCGTAGAAATTGCACGCGCGCTATCTGTTCAATGCCGCGTCCTCGTCCTCGACGAACCCACCAGCAGCCTCACGCGCGCAGATGCCGACCGTTTATTTCGCGTGATGCAACGCCTGAAAGCGCGAAATTTGGCAATCGTCTATATCTCGCACTTCCTCGAAGAAATCAAAGAAATCGCCGATCAATTCACAGTTCTGCGAGACGGTAAAAAAGCTGGCAGCGGCCTGGTCGCCCAAACCCCCATACCCGATATCGTTCACCTCATGGTAGGTCGGCAAATCAACGATTTTTTTCCGCGCACCAAACGCACACCGGGCGAACCACTCCTCGACCTCACAGGCGGCGGCCCTCTCCCTCACAGCGCGTCCCTCGTCCTGCACTGCGGAGAAGTACTCGGCATTGGTGGACTCATCGGCGCGGGCCGCACAGAACTTTTGCGCGCCATCTTTGGCCTTGACCCCATCCGCAAAGGCAATATCACCTTCGCGCACAACACCATCCGCGCAACACCTGCACAGCGCCTCGCCCAGGGAATGGGATTGCTCAGCGAAGACCGCAAAGAAGAGGGCCTCGCCCAATCGATGAGTCTGACCGATAACCTCACCCTGTCGCACTTGCCCAGAGGGATCATCTTTCCCAAAAAACTGCGCGCCATTGCCCACCAGTGGATATCTCGCCTCGACATTCGCACATCGGGACCTGCACAATCCATCGCAGACCTCTCCGGCGGCAACCAGCAAAAAGTCGCGCTCGCCCGCCTGCTCTATCACGACGTAGATTGCCTCCTTCTGGACGAACCCACGCGCGGCATTGACATTGCCAGCAAAGCCGACATCTACCACCTGATTGACCAGCTCGCAACACAGGGCAAAGCCATACTCCTCGTAAGCAGTTACCTGCCCGAACTCCTCGGGATATGCGACCGCATCGCCGTCATGTACCGTGGTCAACTCGGCCCAGCGCGTCCTGTTGATCAGTGCAGCGAACACAGCCTCATGCTCGAAGCGACTGGACAGGAGGTCGCACTGTGAATCATCTATCGCGCTTTGCCCCCTTGCTGGGCCTATTTGCAGTGTACGGCCTATTCTCCATTCTCGGTCCCGACAGCTTTAGCAGCGGGCGCAACCTCGAAACCATCGCGCGTCAAACAGCCATTGTAGGCACGGCAGCACTCGGCATGACCCTCGTCATCATTGCCGGAGGCATTGACCTATCCGTCGGCTCCATCATAGCCCTGACCACCGTCACCATCGCCGCATCGCTCCAGGCTGATCTGTCACCCCCTGTTGCCGCGCTCATCGGCATACTCACAGGCGCGCTGTGTGGCCTTGTCAACGGCCTGATCATCACCCGTTTTCGCGTCGTGCCTTTTATCGTCACACTCGGCACGCTACTGCTCGTGCGCGGCATTGCCAAAGGACTGGCCAGCGAACAAAAAATCGACGCCCCCCTCACCTATCTCATCGACCTGCTCGCAGCACTACCGCAAGGTGCGTGGTGGATATTCCCACCCGGCGTATGGCTCCTCATCATCCTCGCCCTGCTCACCGGCGGATTCCTCGCCTATACCCGCCCTGGCAAACACATCGTCGCCATTGGATCCAACGAGAACACAGCTCGCCTGTGCGGCATCCGCGTCGAAGCCACCAAATTACTCGTCTATACCCTCGCCGGAACATCCGCAGGCATAGCCGGGCTCCTCCAATTTTCTCGCCTCACCGTAGGCGATCCCACGGTCGCTGTTGGCCTCGAACTCGACGTCATTGCAGCCGTTGTCATCGGCGGGGGCAGCCTCTCAGGCGGCGAAGGCTCAGTACTCGGCAGCGTGGTCGGCGCCCTGATCATGACCGTCATCCGCTCTGGCTGTTCGCAAATGGGCCTGCCAAATTGGGTACAAGAAATCGTCACCGGCATTATTATAGTCATCGCCGTGGCAGTCGATAGACTGAGACATCGAGAAAGATAGACGAAGTAATCCAGTCTATTTTTTGCAACTTATTTTTCATACCTGAGTTAGAAAAAACATATCTTATTGCAGACCCGAGCCAACGACGTGGCTCATTCACCCATTCCAAGGAGTACACCCATGCAAACCCTACGCACGCTCTCCCTCATCGCCCTCGCCTTTTTGTTCACCACAGCCCCTGCCTTTGCAGGCACCGTCGAAGTAGAAGGCGAAGGCACACCAGCCCTGTACGTGGTCAAAGTACACGCTGACTGGTGCGGCTCCTGCAAGGCACTGGTGCCCATTCTCGACGAAGTCCGAGAAACCATGTCTGCCGAGCCTGTTCTCTTTCTTACCCTGGACGTGACCGACGCAGACCGCACCGGCCAAGCCCGTTTGCTGGCCGCAGCCCTCGGCATAGAGCAACATCTCAAAACCAATAACAAGACCGGGCTGGTCCTGGTCATCAACCCCTCGGACAAAACCCTGCTGGAAACCCTGACTAAGGAAAACACCGCCGATGAAATGATCGGCAAAATCGAGGCCCATATTGCCGAAACTGCGGACGAAGACGAGGACATGGACATGTGAGGCAAGAGATCGAATTACGGTGCATCGCTTAGCGAACGCTGGGCGATGTACCTGAAAAATCAACTATATCAAAACTGCAATTATCGGAATCAACACATGAACAAAGACACTGCATTTCAAATGGGAGCCTCAAACCTGCGTTTTGGGGTGGGAACAACGCGAGAGATCGGCATGGACCTGTCCGACATGGGCCTTGAGCGCGTCCTCGTCATCACCGACCCCAACCTCGTCGATCTCCCCCCCGTTCAAACCGCGCGCGAGCGCCTCGAATCTGAAGGCATAGAATACGATCTGTTCGATCGCGTCCGCGTGGAACCCACAGATATTTCCTTCAAAGACGCCATCGCAGTCGCCACAGAAGGTGCTTACGAAGGCTATGTCGCCATCGGGGGCGGTTCATCTATCGACACTGCAAAAGCGGCCAATCTATTTGCAACCTATCCCGACGACTTCTTCGCCTATATCAACGCGCCCATCGGCCAGGGCAAACCCGTTCCCGGCCCAGTCAAACCCCTCTTTGCCATACCCACCACAGCCGGCACGGGAAGTGAAACCACGGGCGTAGCCATCTGACCGCCACGTCAAAACCGGCATTGCACACCGCTATCTCAAACCCGACCTCGCCATCGTCGATCCCGAAAACACGCGCACCATGCCGCCTTCCATCGCGGCAGCAACCGGCCTCGATGTCCTTTGCCACGCCCTCGAATCCTTTACCGCCATCCCCTATACCGAACGCCCCAGACCCAATCGCCCAATCGAACGCCCCGCCTATCAGGGCGCCAATCCCATTTCCGACATGTGGGCACTCAAAGCCATTGAAATGACCACGCAATACCTGCCCCGCGCGGTTCGCAACCCCGATGATGACGAAGCCCGCGCGCAAATGATCCTCGCTGCATCGCTCGCCGGCATCGGCTTTGGCAATGCAGGCGTTCACCTCTGCCACGGCATGTCGTATCCCGTCTCAGGTATGGTGCGGGACTTCAAACCCAAAGGCATGATCACGGACCATGCCATTATCCCACACGGCATGTCCGTCGTCCTCAACGCCCCTCCCGTCTTTCGATTCACAGGACCCGCGCGACCAGACCGCCACCTTCGGGCTGCCCAGATCATGGGCGCTGATATCTCCAACGCATCTCCCGACGAAGCGGGCCACATTCTCGCCGATCAAATCGTAGCTATGATGAAGCAACTCGAAGTGCCCAATGGTCTGTCAGCAATCGGCTTCACCGAAAGCGACATTCCCGCACTCGTCGAAGGCACCCTCCCCCAACACCGCGTCACCAAACTCTCACCGCGCCCCGCAGAAGCCGAAGACCTAAAAGCCTTGTTCAAAGATGCAATGATCGCATGGTAATCAAAGGTTGCCATTCTGTTTCCGAAATATTATGATGTAAGCACCAACAGCATTGATATACAGGCATAACAGGAGGGGGTTTCGTGGACGCTAAACTAATCTGGCTTTTTGCTTTTGTGGGACTTTACTGGGCATACTGTCTCTTCTGGGGTGTCCGAGGCGCCATTTCCTCACGCACATCAACCGACTACTTCGTGGCCGGGCGCACCATTGGCTTATGGGTATTTGTTCTCGCGGCCACCGCCACCAGCTTTTCCGGCTGGACCTTTGTAGGACACCCCGGCAAAATCCTCATCGATGGCCTGCCCTACGCATTCGCTTCCTTCTACGCCCTCACAATTCCCTTTACTGGCGTGCTCTTTTTGCGCCGCCAATGGGTTGTTGGGCGAGCTTTTGAACACATCACCCCCGGCGAAATGTACACCACCTACTACGGTGGCAATGGCATGCGCCTACTCACGGTTCTCGTAGCCTTCCTCTTTTCAGTACCTTATCTCGGCGTACAACTCCGCGCCTCTGGCGACCTCTTCCACGTACTCACCGACGGCATGATCGGTATTGAAGTGGGGATGTTTGCCCTCTCTGCCATTGTTATGATATACGTCGCATCCGGCGGTCTCCGCTCCGTTGCCTATGTTGACTGCGCCCAGTGCATATTGCTCGCCCTCGGCATTGTCATCCTGGGGGGCGTCGCCATCAGCTTTGCAGGGGGGTGGGGCGGATTTACCGACGGTCTTGCAGCCTATGTCAAACAAGACCTCGCATCGGGTCAAAAACTCACCCCCGCCGGCCACTCGAACATCGTGGCTATGCCGGGAACTATCCAGGCTGTATCTTCAGGGGCAGAAGCACAGGGCAGCGTGTGGACCGGCATGATGTGCCTCACCTACATGTTCGCGCTCATGGGCATCCAATCCTCACCCGCTTTTTCCATGTGGTGCTTTTCCAACAAAACCAGCGAGCCCTTCCGCTGGCAGCAAGTCGTGGCATCCTCGATTATCATCGGCATCATCCTCTTCTCCTTTACCATCTTTCAGGGCATTGGGGGCAACATCCTCATTGCAAATGGTATCTTTGAATCCGCCAATGACAAAAACCTCGTCCCCCAACTCATCAACCTGCTCACCGACGCGGCTCCCTGGCTCGTCGGCTTGCTCGCGGTTTGTGCCCTCGCCGCAATGCAATCCACTGGCGCTGCTTATATGTCCACCTTCTCCGGCATGGTCACGCGAGATCTCTACAAACAATACGTCGCCCCCGACGCATCGGACAGCGTGCAAAAACTCTGTGGGCGCATCTTTGTCATCGTCGTCACAGTGGTCGCGCTATTCGTCGCCGCGCAATTCACCGGCGCCATCGTCATGCTCGGCGGTCTGGCCGTTGCCTACGGTTTCCAGATGTACCCAGCTCTCATGGGCGTGTGTTACTTTCCCTGGCTCACCCGCAAAGGCGTGGTCTGGGGCCTTGTTGCCGGTCTTATTGCCGTCACCCTGACTGATCGCACAGTGGCCGTATTTGGACTGCCCTGGGGCGCATTCCCCCTCACCATTCACAGCGCGGGCTGGGGCATATTCGCCAACTTGATCATTGCCCTGCTCGTCTCGAAATTAGGTTCAGAAAACAACGGAGAACGCGAAAAACGCGAAAAACATCACGCCTTCATCCAGGCCGTCTCTGGCCTCACCGACGACCAGAAGAAATGGGTGACACCGGCGTGGATCCTCACAGTTTTGTGGTTCCTCGTTGGCTTCGGACCTTTTGCCACAGTTGGCAACACCCTATTTTCCGATCCCAATACCCCGGCCACATGGGCGCCTTTTGGTTTGCCCTCGCTCTGGGTCTGGCAACTCCTCATGCTGATCTTTGGCATCTTCGTCATGTGGATGCTCGCCTTCAAAGTCGGCCTCTCAAAGCCCGTTCCCATTGAAGATGTAACCTCGCAACGCAAAGCGTTTTTTGAAAAATAAAACCCGGTGTAAAATCCACCGGGCTAAATGGGTTATTCCCACAGGTCATCATCGAACCACACCCCAAAACCCGAGCCCTCACCTGGTGCCATTTTGCCATCCAGCACTTCCGGCTGATCGCGCACCCACGTCATCCAGGGACGTCCACTTTCAGCCAGTGGATCGGGATCAAGTGCGACAATCGCGTGCAGCGCCCACACCTCTCCCCCGCGATGCGGACACACCTCGACATCGTAATTCTTTGCCAACGCGTAAATTTTCACCAACTCTGTCAATCCCCCGCACCAGCACACATCCGGTTGATAAATAGCGTGTAACCCCCTTTGCATCAGCGCCTCAAACCCACGCGCCGTATATTCGTGCTCGCCACTCGCGATGGGAATGGGACTCTCGCGCATCAACCGTTCATAGCCGCCAAAATCCTCTGGCAAAAGCGGCTCTTCCAACCAGTCCAAATTGAACTCAGCCAACCGATCCGCAGCGCGCAACGTGCCCTCCACATCCCACCCCATTGACGCATCGCACATCAACTGGATATCGGTGCCAACAACTGACCGCACATCCGCAAAAAAATCAGCTATCGCATCCAATTCACTGTGGGGATCCATCCCGCCAATGCCAAATTTTAAAGCCTTATAACCCAGCGCGAGTGCGCCCTCAAGATCATCCCGAGACCACCCCGTACGATACGACGGCACTGCCATTCGCATTCCTCCCAGCACTTCGACAAGCGGTTTATTCGCCCGCTTGCCCCGTAAATCCCACAATGACAAATCCACACCACTAATCGCCATCATCGCAATCCCCTTGCGTCCATAAGCCGCGGTATGGCGATACATCGCATCCCACAACCCCTCGACATCCCCGGCATTCGCGCCGATCAAGACCTCGCGCAACACCGTCTGAACCACATGAATACCCGCCGGGCCACCTCCACCAACACCGTATCCCGACAACCCATCATCCGTATCAATCCGCACCAGAATCTGTCCAATCGTTCCGCGCCAACCAGCAGGCGCGCGATCTGCATCGGGCTGCACTGCGCGAACATGTGTAATGATCATGTGAAATCTCCTATTTGAAATAATAAAAAAATAAACGTAGCAAAATGACCACAGGTGTGGTCTTTATACCACACTTCGAGACTATCTACAGTGAAATACTGTACATTAATTTATAATGTAAATATCTATAAATAAATAACTTAAAC
>VXRD01000153.1 GCA_009838845.1 Gemmatimonadota bacterium
GATGTGGGGGATGTAGATGGGGATGGGCGATCAGATATTTTTGTGACGAATTTTTCCTACGAGACCAATGCAATTTATCAGCGTGCGGGGGGCGGGTTTTTTATGGAGGGAAGTGTGCCAACCGGAATTGCCGGGGTGTCTTTGCTGCCTCTGGGATTTGGCACGCATTTTTTTGATTATGACAACGATGGCGATCTGGATCTGTTTGTGGCAAATGGGCATATTTTCCCGAATGTGCAGGCGTTTTCCAGGGCGGAGTCCTATTTACAGGCGGATCAAATATTTCGCAATGTAGATGGGCGATTTGAGGTGGTCAATGCAGGCGTTGAAATGCCGGGAGTGAGTCGCGGGTCGGCGATTGGCGATCTGGATGGGGATGGTGATCTGGATCTGGTGGTACTGCATTCGGGGCAGCGTGCACGGGTGTTCCGCAACGAAGGTGGGCCTTCGGGACACTGGATCGTTGTAAAACTGGTGGGGGGTATGCAGCAGATGAGACAGGGGTTTTCAAATAGGGATGGGATTGGGGCAGTGGTGCATGTGAGCGCGGGGGGAGAGATTCAGGTGCGCGAGGTTCGAAGTCAGTCGAGCTATTTGTCGGCGAGCGATTTTCGGCTGCATTTTGGGCTGGGCAATGCGCGTCGCGTGGATCGAATTGAGGTGCGCTGGGTGAGTGGGCGCGTGCAGGTGTTGGAAGATGTTGGGATAGATCGCGTTGTGGTTGTGGAAGAAAATTGATGTATTTAACAGGAGGCCGAGTATGGGTGAAGCACAGAGAGATGCGCGGTTGCTGTGGGAACTGGATGTGGACGGTGTTGGCGGGCAGATGGTTGTGGCGGATGTGAATGGCGATGGAAAGCAGGAGTTTTTGTTGCGGCAGAGTCCAGGGCAGTTGAAGTCGGATCTCTATATTGAGCGGGGATGGAATACGGACGAGGAACGGCGTTTGTTCTGTATTACGGCGATTGACCAGGAGGGCAATCAGCTGTGGCAGGTGGGCGAGCCGCATCGGGGGGCAGATCCGTACTGCGCGCATGGGGGCAATGATTTTCTTACTGCTGATGTGGATGGCGATGGGAAGGCGGAGGTGGTTTCAATTGTGTGGGATGTGCTGACGGTTTTTGACGGGGAAACGGGCGAGGTGCAGGCGGAGAAGAAGTTGCCAGCAGATAATTTTTCCCAGGTGAAGGCCGGGAATTTGAAGGGCGATCCGACGCGGCAGCAACTCGTGGTGAAGGTCAATGATGGTGCTTATCCGCCTTATGAATACGGCAACCCGACTTATGTTCTGGATAGCGATTTGTCGGAGTTGTGGATGACGCCGCATTATCACGGGGCAGGGCATGCGCCGGTGTTGATCGATGTGGATGGCGATGGGTGCGACGAGATGTTGATCGGTTATAATCTGGTGGATAGCGACGGGACTTTGTTGTGGTCGATTCCAGTGGAGAATGCCACGAAAGAGCATGCGGACAATATCAATCCGGTGGATCTCAATGGGGATGGCGAGATTGAGATTGCGTATTCGGGTAGCAAGGATTTTTTTGTGGCGAATACGCAGGGCGAGGTGATATGGAGACGCCCTCATGAGCATTCGCAGAATACGACGGTGGGGCGTTTTCGCAGTGATATAGATGGGCAGACGATGATTTTGAACGAAAAGTGGATTGGGATGACGTGTTATACGCCCGATGGACAGGCGCTGTGGCAAAAATCCGGTGTGGGATACGCACAACACACTGTGCGCGGTTGGCGAGATGACGGACTGGATCTGGTGATTTATGCCCCGGCCTTGAAGAAGCAACAGGAGGATGTGCCTTATGATAGTGAGCCAGAAGATACACATCTTTACTGGCCGTTTTTGATGGATGGAGACGGCAATCGGGTGATGGAATTTCCCTTTCGAGAGGATTTCAAACAGCCCAAACAGCGCATTCGGGGATTTCGGGCTTATGATTATGGGATCGGATATGGCGCGATGGTGTTAGATCTGGATGGGGATGGAAGAGATGAGGTGCTGATTTACGACCGGCAGAAGATTCTGGCATTTGGCGTGCCAGCATAAGCACTAATCATGTAGGAGGTGTGCTGTGAGGAATCAGTGGATATTATATCTTCTGTTTTTTTCTCTGCTTCATTGTGCGGGGAACACCGATCTGCTGGATTCCGATTATTCAACTGTTGAGGGCCGCATTGCGTTTGTGGGACCGGGAGATTTTACATCATTCAAAATTTTTGTGATGCGTCCCGATGGCAAGGGGGTGATGAGGCTTACGAGCGAGCAGGGGGGCTATACCAATCCCTCCTGGTCTCCGAATGCGCGGCGCATTGCATTTGCTTCAAACCGGGATGCCGTGGGAAATTACGCTATTTATATTTTTAACCTGGAGGATGGGGACATACAGAAGGTGGTCGATTTGCCCGGTCCCGATCTCGGTCCAGTCTGGTCTCCCGATGGTGAAAAGATCGCTTTTCAGGCGAGGAAGGATAATGGGGATAGATGGGATATCTACGCGGTCAACCTCGATGGGACAGGATTGCAAAATCTGACAAATTCTCCCAGTAGTGATGAAGCGCCGGCCTGGTCACCCGATGGACGCAGGATTGCCTTTCAATCGCGTCAAGGAAACAATATCGACATTTTGATCATGGATGCAGATGGTTCTAACCGCGTCAGGCTTACGGATTTCAATGGTGTTCAGAATATTCACCCGGCCTGGTCGCCAGATGGAAAGCATATTGCATTTGTATCAAATCGGCATCAACCACAGGTGCGGAATCAGTTTCCGGAATGTGAGATTTATACTATGGATTCCGACGGGACTATGGTGCGACGGTTGACCCGGGGTGCGAGTCCCACAGTGGCTTTTTTTTCTCCTACATGGTCTCCCGACGGTCAAAGGATTGCTTTTGAAGTGCGGCGAACCCACGAGAGCCAGGGTGGCCTGGAACACAGGTTGATGATGATAAATGCCGATGGTACAGATTTGCATGAAGTTTCTGTGGATATGGAGGTCTCTGCGCCTCGCTGGTCGCCGAGGCAAACCGAGTAGCGGTGATGGTGTTCGGAAGTCAATCAAGGAGGTGTGCTATGATGAATCGATGGGTCCTATATCTTCTATTTCTTTGTTTGTGTCCAATTCCCATTCAAGGGCAAGATACAGCAGAAGAGGCGATTGAGAGGTTGAGATCTCTGCGAATGATACGGAATGCTAAAGATGGATATGTTGAGGGGAAAAAGCTGGTCGAACGGTTTCCGGATAATTTGCATCTGCGTGCATGGTTTATCCATCACATGGCTGTGGAGAACACAGAGGAAGCAGTTGCCGCTGCTGAGGAGATGGTCACGTCTCCTGAAAATAGCGCGTGGGGTTGGGTCGCGCTTGCGAGCGCACTTGATCGACTTGGTAAAGAGCGCAGGGATGAGGCGCTTTTAGCCAGTGAAAAAGCCATGGAGATGTTACCCGACCATGCGGATGTCATCAATACAAGAGCAGATGTGCTGTATGGAAGCAATAAAGAGAATGCGATTACCTTTGTGGATGAGTATAAAACGCGAGTCGAGAATCCAGCCAGGCTTCTGGTCGTTAAGGGGAATGCCCTGTACTATACTTCTAATAGGGGCAAAAACACTGAAAGGTTCGAGGCTTGCCTGAAGGCATTTGCAGAAGCGCGCCAAGCCGATCCAGGCAATGCAAATGGCTATTTTCGACCGGCTTATTATCTGTATTTGGTGGGTCGTTATGATGAAGCTTATCCGCTATACCAGAAAGCAGCCCAATTGGCATCCACAGATGTAAAAGTACATCTGTGGTTCTGGCGAGCGATTGAGCGACTTAAAAACAAGCCCATAGCAGAGAAAATCGCAGAGATTGAGGCTGATGCCGATGCGTTTATAAACGCGAGTGGGGGAGATGCGGCTTCTCTGTTGACACTGTACAGTGTCTATATGAGGCTGGAAGCCAAAGAAAAGGCAAAAATGGTCGGGGATCGCATCCTCAGCAGCCATGGCGAAAGTGCGGAGGCAGAGGCGGTGTTGATGGATCGCTATGATGCGATGCGGGATGCCGCTGGTGAAGAGGGTTTCCAGGATCCCGAGCAAGAGGAGACGTATCGGAACCTGTTGCGGGCATTTATCGCGCGGCCTCGACACTACGATAAAAGGTCGCTGGGATATGCGTATCTGAACCTTTTCTTTTCTATTGGAGAAGATTCTACAATATCGGCGAAAGAAATTCTGGATGTGGTGCAGGGTATGATTAAATATGAGAATGCCAATCTGCACATTACATTTCCAATGGGTGCAATCATACTGGCAGAACGCACGCCGTATTATCGAGAGGCTGAACAGATTGCCCGAGATGGTGTTGTGGCAGTAAAGGAAAGATTCCAGAGGAAGTACTTCGACTCAGAGGAAAAGTATCAACGGACCATAAAAGGGATGACCGGGTTGATGGCCGATGCCCTCGGCTGGGTGTTTTTTCAGGAAGGGCGTTTGGAAGATGCCGAACGAGAATTGATGCGGGCCTATGAACTGGATCCCAAGAAGATGGAGACGATTTACCATTTGGGTCAGGTTTACGAGGCTATGGACAATTTCGATCAGGCGGAAATATTTTATAAAATGGGTATAGCCATCCCATCGTCGGGTAAAAATCCCAATGACCAGGCTCTAAAGTCACTCTATTTGAAACGACACGGAAGTTTAGAAGGATACGAAGATTACTTAAAACCTTTGAGAGCATCAGATCGAGAAATGCGAAAGCAGGAGGTTCTGTCTTCGCGGATTGAGGCTCCAGAGCCCGCGCTTGCGTTCAATTTGAAGACTCTAAAGGGCACGCAAGTATCACTGACTTCTTTGAAGGGCAAGATCGTGGCGATCAATTTCTGGGGGATATGGTGTAGCTGGTGCGTGGCAGAGATGCCGGAGTTTCAGAATTTGTACGAGCATTACAAGGACGATCCCGATGTGGCGATTTTGACGATTAATAATGATCGCAATCCCGAGTCAGTACCGCCGTGGATGGAGAAGAAGGGTTACACGTTTCCGGTTTTGCTCGATGATGGATATGTGAATAAAGCAGGTATTCAGGGCTTTCCCACGACCTGGTTTCTCAATCGGGAGGGTCAAATTGCATTTCTAAAGCGGGGATGGACAAAAGAATTGGAGGAGGAATTTGGCTGGCGGATTGAGGCGTTGAGGGGTATTGAGGTAAAATAAATGGGGCAGGTGCGAGACGATCGGTTTAAGGTTCGCGCGGTGGTACTGGGGGCGTTTTTTGTGGTGCTGGTGAGCGTTTGGGCTACCTATTCTGAGTTTATTGTGCGGGCCTCCCGGTTGAACATGAGTAATTTTGCGCTGGCCCTATTTGTCCCCTTTGTACTGTGTGCCCTGATTGTGAATCCGGTGCTCAAAGCGAAGAGACCCGAGTGGGCATTCGGGCGTTCGGATTTGCTGGTGGCGTTGACGATGGGGTTGGCCAGTGCAGTGATTCCGGCGGCGGACGGACTACCGGGATATTTGTTGGGGATTCTTGCGGCGCCATTTTATTTTGCTACGCCGGAGAATGGGTGGGCACCTTATCTGCACAATCATATCAGACCGTGGATGGCGCCCTCGGAAGACCGGCAGGCGATGACATGGTTTTTTGAGGGATTACCACCCGGACAGGCTGTGCCGTGGGGAGAGTGGGTTTTGCCACTGTTCTGGTGGTTGAGTTTTATCGGTGCAGCGGCGTGTGTATCGATTTGTCTGGCGGTTTTGTTGCGGCGGCAGTGGGTGGATCACGAGCGATTGGTCTATCCGCTGGCGAATGTGGCGGTGGATCTGGTCTCGGCGCCAAAACACGGGATACGGATGATTGGGGGAAGGCTATTCTGGGCAGGGGCTATGACGGGATTTGGGATGATTGCCTGGAATATCCTGTCGTATTTTTCTCCTGGGGCACCCAGATTTCCCACGGGCAGTTACCGGTCTGGAACGTCACTACCACTGGGCCGCAGTTTCCCTGGAATCCGGATCAAACTCAATCTGTTTACGATCGGGTTTGTGTATTTTGCCAATCTGGAAGTGTTGTTTAGCGTCTGGTTTTTTTATGTGTTGAATGTATTCCAGGTGGGTATCTTAAGACGGCTGGGATTTGATTTGAATATCTCCGACAGTTGGGGCTCGTCATACGAGGTGGCTGGCTGGGAGGGATTCGGGGCGTTGACCGTATTTGTGGGCTGGGGATTGTGGATGGCCCGGAGGCACTTTTACGCCGCATTCCGCAGTGCTTTTAGAGGGGATCGGAACGCCGGAGATTCGGACGAGATGATGGGTTACAGGGCGGCGGTATGGGGGATGTTTATAGGACTGGGGTATCTGGTGTTGTGGCTACACGCGGCGGGGATGGCCTATGGTGCAGCCATTTTGTGTGTTTTAGCAACGCTGGTGACGTATGTGGGAGTAGCCAAGATCGTGGCGGAGACAGGGCTGATTTATGTGCGCACCCCGCTGAGCGGTCAGGCTTTTACGATGGCTACTCTGGGTACGCGCACCCTGTCGGGGGCGACGATGACGGCATTGGCATTTTCCTATGCGCTGGTTTCCTACCGGGGACTGTTTATGCCCGGGTTGGTACACGGAGCCCGGCTGGCAGATTTTGTGCGTGGCAACCGGCGCCTTCTGCTCTGGGCCGTGATATTTGGCCTGGCGCTGAGTGCAATGGTATCGATTGCATTAACGCTTCACCTGGCATACGTCCACGGAGCCTATCATTTTGATGTGTGGCCCTATCGAAGTGGAAACAAAGCGGCGTTTAATGCGGCAGTTGCCAAGATGAAGACACCACAGGGTACGGACAGTATTCGACTGATGCTGTTCGGTATCGGTGCCGCGCTGATGGGACTGCTGAGTTTTTTGCGTTACCGGTTTCCGAGGTGGCCGCTTCACCCGATCGGGCTGACCATTCCCGGCACTAATTTTACACGAGAACTGGCGTTTTCGGCCTTTCTGGTTTGGGCGATCAAGGGGTTGTTGCTGAAGGGAGGGGGGATGGTGTTGTACCGCCAGTGGCAGCCTTTTTTTATAGGTCTGTTGGTTGGATATGCCCTAGCAGTAACGCTGTCTTTTGTGGTAGATATGGTCTGGTTTCCGGGACAGGGGCATGTGGTGCATGTATTTTGAGTTCGGGTTTATTGATGGTATGATAAGATATATCGCGTCGATGTAATTTCCAATTTTTTAACCGGGAGGAAGACATGGCAAGCAATGAACAATTGCTGGCAGAGATTGACCTGGCGGGATGTCCGCTGGGGACGGTGCTGGATAAGACAGAACCGGATCAGAGTATCGAGGAGCAGTATTTCAATGGCTGGGGAAATGCGCTGGTCGCGCCCCCCAAGTGGAATATGCTGAGTAACTATCGGGTGGTGAAAGATGGGGACACAGAGGTGTTGGAGCACACTGCCAAGTCGGATCGGTGCCTGATAACGGGTGAGCCGCTGTGGGGGGATTACACGGTGGAAGCGCAGGTGCGACAGTTGAACGCATATACCCAGCCGGGCAATGACGATCCCCATGCGATTGTCGCCCGGTCGGGGGTTATGGTGCGGTATCAGGATTTGAGGCGGTATTATTATTTTTGTATGGAAGGGTTTGACCGGTTTGTGCTCTATCGGAGAGAAGACGAGGCCTGGACGATGCTGGCGGATCTTCCCAATGGATTTGATAGGGGAGAATATTACACGCTAAAAGTGGTGTGTGAGGGCGAGCGGTTTGCGTGTTATGTGAATGGGGAGCAGGCATTTGTAGCGTATGACGATCGCTTTCCAACGGGGAAAGTAGGCGTGCGTACAAATACGCGGAGTCGCATGCGCGCGGTGCGCGTCACAACGGGTGCATCTGCCAATGCCGCGTATGTGAGTCGGTTGGACGCCTATGAAAGAGAAGTGGCAGGGGAGGCGGAGAAGTATCCGAAGCCCGTGCTGTGGAAGCGGATTGATATCGGCGAGTTCTGGCCGTGTGAGGCCCGATACGGCGATTTTAGAGGGGCGGGACAAAAGGAAATTGTATTGCAAAAGGAGACGGATGAAGGCGTGCGCGTCGTGTGCCTGAATTTTGATGGGGAAGTACAATACGATCGGAATTTTCCCGCTGCAAAAGGGCTGCAGAGGTCTGTGGTTCACGATCTGGATGGGGATGGAGTGGAAGATTTTATCGGTATTGAGGATGACAGGTTAAAGCTGGTGAGCGGAAAGTCGGGTGAGGTGACGGCGGAAACAGAACTGCCGAGGACGGGACCGTATCGGGGATACAGGAATGCGAGCATGGGAGATGTTTTGCATTCGCTCCGGGTGATCTGGCCGTGTAAAATTAGAAAGACGGAGAAGGCACAGGATTTGATTTTGCGAGATGGGGATGGCGCGGGCACAGGGTATTCGATCTGGGCATTTGACGAAAATTTGAATTTGCGCTGGCGACAGGATGCGCACAATGCGTGGTACGGGATGTATATCTGGTTTTACGATGTGGATGGCGACGGGCGGGATGAAATTTTGCCAGGTTACGATCTGTACGATGGGGATGGCAACCATCTCTGGACAATGGAGGGTTCGGAGTACATCGAGGATTCCGGTGGTGCAGGGCATATTGACCACGCTTCTTTTGGGGAATTGGATGGGGATGAGAGCAATGGGCCAGAGGTCGGGATTGCGGGGAGCGATCCGGGATTTTTCCTGGTGGATGCGCGGGATGGCTCTTTGTTGAGTCACCTCCGCTATGGGCATGTGCAGGGGATTTACGCGGGGAATTTTAGACCCGATTTGCCGGGGTTGGAGATGTGGATGGGTGATCGGTGGGGGACTTATGGGATTATGAATCTGGTGAGTGGGCAGGGAGATCCGCTGTCCCGGATGGAGCCGGATAACATGAGCCAGGGGGGACCGGCTGTGAATTGGGCAGGCGACGGGCAAGAGTTGTTGTTTATCAGTACCAGCGCGGAATCATTCGGGTTTTACGATGCAGAGTGTCGCAAGGTGATCAAACCCGTGTGCGAGGGCGTGCCATTCGATTGGGCAGGCGGGGTTGTGGAAGATGTGGTGGGAGATTCGAGGGATGAGATTACGTATGTGCACGAGGGTGCCATTTATATTCTGACTCAGGATACGCCTTATAAGGGGGATAGGATCTACGCGCCTGAGCGGCGGATGGATATTTCGATACCGGGATGGAAGGAGCACGATGCTTGATATTCGTCGCACGATCGGGTTATTGATGGTGTTGAGTTTTGGATGCGGAGACGAGGAGATGGCTACGCCATCCCCGGATTATGTCTCCGCATTCTATACGGGTGTGTTCGCGCTGGAGGTGGGGGCTTTTGACCGGGCGGATGCCAGTTTGAGCCGTGCTCTTATAATGGAACCCGATGAGCCAGCTGCGTGGGCAAATCGCGGGGTGTTGCGGTTGCGGCGCGGGGATTACGAGGGGGCTGCAAAAGACCTGGAGACAGCGCGTTCACTGATGCCCGAAAGTGGCGATATTGTGATGTTACAGGGACTGGTCGAGCGCAGTAGAGGACAATCCGATGCTGCTATCGCGTTTTTCGAGGAAGCGGCGCAACAGGGGCTTGTAAAGGCGCGATACGCACTGATGAAGGAGGTCGAGCGACGGGGAGGAGCAGGGAGCGAGGACGAGGTCTGGGCACAGTTGGAGGTATTGATCAGACAGGTGCCGGATAATCCCGCGTTGTGGCTGGAGCGGGCGAGGCAGGCGGGCAAACGGGATGATGAAGAGGCTCTGCGCGCATCGGTGGAGAAGTTGGGAGAGTGGGCGGAAGGTTGGCCGGATGCGGCGCGGGTGCAGTTGCGCGGCTTGCAGGGCGAGATGGAAGGGGGGAGTGAGGTAGCAGTGCAAGCGATGTTTTTGCACAATGTGTTGTTGCGCGATCCGATGTATCGGCGCGCTCTGGATGCGCTGATTGTGCCGGCTGAACGCCTGGGAGATCCCATAGTTGAATTTTTGAAGTTCAATGCGCCTCAGGCTATGCCAGCGCCTGCGGATTTAGACATGCACTTTGAACCCGAACCCGTTGTGGGTCTGGAGGGAAGTGATTGGCAGGTGCTCAAGCCTTTTTGGTCGAAAGAAGAGGTAGGGGTGGTTGCGGCGAGTGCTTCTCAAGTGTGGGGGGCGGAGGGGATTGCGCTCGATTTTCCAGATGTGTCGGAGATGGGTGGGATGCTGGCAGTTGATTGGAATAACGATTTTGCGTTAGATCTGGCGCTGGTGGGGGCAGAGGGTTTTCGATTGTTCCGACGTAATGGAGATGGCGGAATTGAGGACGTGACTGATTCCATCGGGTTGGACGGAGAAGAGATAGCTGGCGTGTGGGGAGCAGATGTAGAGATGGATGGGGATGTCGATTTCGTATTGGGACGTTCTACAGGACCGCCTCTCGTGTTGCAAAACAATGGGGATGGTTCGTTTGTGGCGCGAGAACTTTTCGGTAATGTAGATGGATTGAGGGGATTTGTGTGGGTAGATTGCGATGGGGATGGCGATCCCGATGCGGCGATGCTGGATCGGGAAGGGCAGTTGATCGAGGCGATTAACGAGCGGGCGGGTGTATTTACGCCGGGGGCGAAGAAGGCGGTGAATGGGGTTGCCCTGAGTGCGGGAGATCTGGATCGAGACGGGCGCTTAGAGCGCGTGGTTGTAGATCGAGATGGCGCTGTGATGGCTGTGTCGCAAGGGGAGATGCGCACGCTGATTCAGGCTGATTCAACCGCTGGTCCTGCTTCGCTTCTCATAGCGGATCTGGATAATAATGGCGCGCTGGATCTGGTGTTTGGCAAACGCGCCTTTCTGGCGTCGGAAGAGGCTTACCATGCTCTGGACCTGCAAGCGCGCGTGACTGGTGTGGCGGATTTGACGGGCGATGGTCGGCTCGATTTGCTGGGTATTTCGGATGCAGACGAGGCACTGCAACTGGTGAATCGAGGTAATTTGGCGTATCATTGGCAGGCGATTCGTCCCGTGGGCGGTAGGGCTTTTGGCGATGGGCGGATCAATGCACTGGGTCTGGGTGCAGAAGTGGAATTGCGTTCGGGTGCGTTCTATCAGAAGCAAGTGGTGACGGATCCGGTGGTGCATTTTGGGTTGGGGACTTATACGGGGGCAGATCTCGTGCGGATTGTGTGGCCCAATGGGATGCCTCAGGTGGAGTTCGATCTGGAGGTGGATCAGGTGGCGCGTGCTGTACAGCGGTTGAAGGGGTCGTGCCCCTGGGTGTTTGCGCACAATGGGTCGGAGATGGTATTTGTAACGGATTTTCTGTGGCGGTCACCTCTGGGGATGCGGATCAATGCCCAGGTGGTTGCGGGTATTGATCAGACGGAAGATTGGGTGAAGGTTAGAGGCGATCAACTAATTGCACAAAATGGGGTGTACGATATACGGATTACGGGTGAACTGTGGGAGACACATTTTGTCGATTGGGTGTCTCTCGTTGCAGTTGATCACCCCGAGGGGACGGCGATTTTTGTGGATGAGCGTTTTGCCCGGGTCGTGCCATCGCTTGAGATTTACGCGACTACGCAGCCCCAGTCATTTGCTGTTGTGAAAGATGATCGGGGGCGCGATGTGACCGATAGGGTACGGGCGCGGGATGGACAGTATGTGGATACTTTTGGGCGGGGTATTTATCAAGGGGTGACGCGAGAACACTATGTGGAGGTGGCGGTGGGAGACGAAGTGCCCAGAGAAGGACCTTTGTGGCTGGTCGGTCAGGGATGGATTCATCCGACGGATAGTTCGATCAATGTGGCGCTGGGGCAGGGTAGCCATCCGCCACCCCAGGGCCTTTCGCTACATGTATTTGATGGGACTGATTGGCGCGTCGTGCATCCAGATCTGGGGTTTCCAGCCGGAAAGCGCAAGACGGTATTGATTGATCTGAGTGGCGTTTTTCCGCGAGACGTTCCCCGAAAATTTAGATTACAGACCAATCTGGAGATTTATTGGGATCGTTTGGCGTGGGCCGTGCCGCTTGAAGACAGTGTGATGACGGTTCAATCTGTGCCTTTGGCGCGTGCGCAGTTGCGTTATCGCGGGTTTTCACAGGTGGCGGAGGCAGATGCGAGTTCGCCCGAGGTGCCGGATTATCACGCGCTTGGCGGGACTTCTCAGATGTGGCGAGATCTCGTGGGATATTACACGCGATATGGCGATGTAGAGCCATTGCTGACACAGGTCGATGACCGATATGCGATTGTGAATGCGGGAGATGAAATCCAGTTGCTGTTTGTGGCTTTGCCCGATCCTGGTGAACTGGTGCGGGACTTTGTTTTGAAAGGCGATGGGTGGGTTAAGGATGGCGATTATAATACGGCTTTTTCAACGACGGTGTTGCCCTTGCCTGCGCATGGAGTTTTGTCTTATGATCGCGTGCCTACAACACTTGAAGATGATCCGGTGTTTAAGCGCAATGCAGAGGACTGGCAGCGGTTTCACACGCGGTATGTGACGCCCGATTGGTTTGATCGCGCGCTGAGGAATGACAGACCATGAAAGACAGCGGGATAGAGGAGAGGCATCCCAATCGCGTCGTGCGGATTCTGGTGGTGCTGTTTTTTGGGCTATTGCTGGTAGCGCTGGGCGCGATGAAATGGGGGGGATGGCAGGTGGGGGAAATGGGTACTGATTTATCCTCTGTCAGCAGTGAACGATATGGATTCCATCTGAAGGAAGTTGGAAAACAGGTGGGGATCGATTTTGTACATGAAGCGCCTGTGCTGGATGCGAAACTGGATCATATTATGCCGATTATCGCGTCGATGGGCGCGGCAGTGTCGGTGGTGGATTACGACAGGGATGGCTGGCAGGATTTGTATGTGACCAGTAGTCGGAAGGGCAGTTTGAACCGGCTGTATCGCAATTTGGGAGGGATGGGTTTTGAAGATGTGGCTGCTGCAATGGGTGTGGCGGATGTGAATCGGGCGGGCGTGAGTATGGGGTCTGTGTGGGGTGATTACGACAACGATGGGTTCGAAGATTTGTTTTTGTACAAATGGGGTCGTCCCGAGTTGTTTCGCAATCGGGAGGGGGAGGGATTTGAGCGCGTGACGGAAACAGCGGGTTTGCCCAGGTGGATCAATGCAGGGAGTGCAATTTGGGTAGATTACGACTGCGATGGGTATCTGGATATTTTTGTGGCGGGTTACTGGCCCGAGTCCCTGAATTTGTGGGATTTGGAGTCCACGCGGATGATGCCGGAGAGTTTTGAATACGCGAATAATGGGGGGCGGAAGTATTTGTTGCGGAATTTGGGCGATGGGACATTTAAAGATGTGACAATGAAGGTCGGGATCGCGAGCAGGAGGTGGACACTGGCGGTGGGTGCGGCGGATTTGAACGGCTCGGGGTTTCCCGACCTATTTTTGTCCAATGATTACGGGATTTCCGAGTTGTATGTGAACGAGGGCGGAAAACGGTTTGTCGAGATGGGAGAGCAAGCCGGGGTGGGCCGCCAGCCAAAAAGTGGGATGAATGCCGCATTTGGCGATGTGCTGAATCGGGGAGATCTGGCAATTTACGAGACCAATATTTCTCAGGCTGGCGTTCTCATTCAGGGGAATAATTTGTGGGTGCCCCTGGGGGGCGAGACCTTGCGGTTTGAGAATTTGGCCGGGGCGATGGGCGTGGATCTGGGCGGGTGGAGTTTTGGCGCGCAGTTTGGAGATTTGAACAACGATGGGGCGCTGGATCTCGTTTTGACCAATGGGTATGTTTCGGCAGATGGAAATGGGAATTACTGGTACGATTTTTCTCAGGTGGCGGGCGGGCATAGCGCGATTATTTCTGATGCAAAAAACTGGCCGCCGATGCGGGGCAGGAGCTTGGCAGGCCATCAGACCAAGTGCGTTTGGGTGAACGACGGAGTGGGGCAATTTGTCGAGGTGGCACAGGCAGTGGGGGTTCGGGACCGATTCGACGGGCGCGCAGTGGCTCTGGTAGATCTGTGGAACCGGGGGGTGCTGGATGTGGTGGTGGCCAATCAGCGGGGACCGCTTTTGTTGTATCGCAATACAGTGCGGGCAGAGGCAAACTGGATTGGGTTCGATCTGGTTGGGCAGCAGAGCAATCGCAGTGCGATTGGGGCGCGGGTGCAGGTGTTCTGGAATGACGAGGTGCAGGTGCAGGAGGTGTTGGGCGGTAGTGGCTATGCCGCACAGAACCAGCGTCCGCTGCATTTTGGGTTAGGCGAGGGTGCGGCGGTTGATAGCATTGCAATACGCTGGCCGTCGGGACAGGTACAGATGTTTTACGCGCCCGAGGTGCGGCGGGTACATCGGATTTTAGAGAATTGAAATGGATCGAGTGAGCGGGTTCTGGAAGTCGGTCTGGGCGGGATTGCAAAGCCGCTATCTGTCACCGGCATTGATTACGTGCATTCTAATTGGAGGGCAGGTTACTTTTGGATTTTTGGAGAGTTTGGGGCAGACGCTGACAGCTATCCTGAGTAGCGTGCTGACGGAATTTGCACTGGGGCGATTGACGTGGGGGGTGTGGCCGGGGCTGGTCAGTGCGTATATTACCGGGATTAGTGTGGGGATTTTGATCCGCTCGCCTCTGTTTTGGCCTTATGTGTTGTGCAGTGTGTTGTCTATTGCATCTAAGTATGTGTTGCGATGGCGCGGCAGGCATTTGTGGAATCCGTCCAATTTTGGGGTGAGTATTATGCTGTTTCTCGCCCCTGAAGTGGTGGCGGGGTTGAGTATCCAGTGGGGCAATACCCTGTGGACAATGGTAATCATCTGGATTCTGGGAAGTGCTGCGCTCTGGCGATTGCGACGATTTCATATCTGCGCGGTATATGTTATTTCATTTTTGGCCTTTGCCCTCATCCGTTGCGCGTTTACCGGACAGGCGTATTTGACGAGTATTGCGCCGATTACAGGACCAATGTATCAGTTGTTCATTTTTTTTATGATTACAGACCCCAGAACGACTGTATTGACGCGAAAAGGACAGTGCTTTGTCGCGTTTCTGGTGGCTTTTGTCGAGATGATTTTGCGCTTGAATGAAGCGATTTACGCGCCGTTTTACGCGCTGTTTCTGGTGGGACCCGCGGCGAATGCGTTTGAGATATGGCGAGGGAAGGCGAAGGGAACTGCTGATGGCTAAAACAGGTGGATTTTTTGGATATAATTGATTTTGTGGTGTTGGGGGTTGGCGGTTTTTTGATTGGCGTGATGCGTGCGGGATTTGGCGGTGGCATTGGTGTGGTGGCTGTGCCTGTTCTCGCGCTCGCAGTGCCCGCAAAATCCGCGCTGGGGCTTGTTTTGCCACTTTCTCTGGCAACCGATGTGATCAGTGCGCGGTACTACTGGGGGCATTGGGTTGGAGACCATGTCAAGGCGTTGATGCCCGGCATGGTGCTGGGTATTTTGATTGGTGCAGGTATTCTGGATATTGTGCCAGAGGTCTGGTTTCGGCGCATGTTAGGCGCGCTGGCATGCATTTTTGCAGTGCTACAGGCCATGAGGGACCGGGTACTGGTGAATGTACGACCGCCGGGACCGTGGATGCGTTTTGGCGTTGGGGTGACTTTGGGGGCGGTTTCCACATTGGTTTCTGCGGGAGGCGTGATTTTGATGTTGTATTTGTTGCCACAGGGTCTGGTTGGGCGCACATTTGTGGGTACGGCGTGGATTTTTGGCATTGCTTTGAATCTTTTGAAGTTGACGCCTTATGTTTTTTTGGGATTGATCAATTTCCAGAGTTTGGTGATGGATGTGTGGATGCTACCGGCTTTGTTCTTGGGGGCTGCGGTCGGTTTGTTTTTGAATCGACGGTTGTCCCCAGTGTGGTTTAACCGCAGCGTGCTGGTTCTGGTGCTGGGAATTGGACTGAAATTGATGTTGTCGTGAGGTGTTGTATGGGAAGTACTGAACGAGATCGTTTCTGGACGCTGTCAAATGCCGTTAGTTTGTTGCGCGTGGTGCTGACTCTGCCCGCTGTGTGGCTTATTGCATTGGGGCCGGATTATGTATGGGAAGCATTCGGCGTGGTAGTGGTGATGATTGTCAGCGATTGGGTAGATGGGTGGCTCGCACGCTGGCGGGATGAAATTTCACAATGGGGTAAGATTCTCGATCCTCTGGCTGATAAAGTAGCTGTTGGTGCGATTACAATTGCCATGGTTGTGTTCAAAGATTTGCCCGTATGGCTGGTTGTGGTCGTTTTGTTGCGCGATGCAGTGATTTTTTTGGCGGGGATGTATCTGGTCAAGCGACACGATGTGTTGTTGTCTTCCAATTTTTGGGGTAAGGTCACTACGCTGGTGCTGAGTGGGTTGCTTTTGGCCTATTTGTGGGATGCCGATACGCTTAAGCCCGCGCTGATTGGTCTGAGTGTTGTGTCTCTCGTTGTTTCACTGATTAGTTATGGTCGGCAGTTTTATGATGTACTAAAAAAATAGCGGGGTCGATGTGCAGATCAGTGTGATTATTCCCGTTCTAAATGAAGAAGCTGTTATCGGCGCGTGTCTGGCACAGTTTTGCGGTGTTGAGGATGTGGAACTAATTGTGGTAGATGGTGGGAGTACGGATGACACGCAGGAAGTGGTTGAGGCGCTTGGTAGGGCACAATGGGTTCAGGTAGGGAAAGCAGGGCGGGCGCTGCAGATGAATGCTGGTGTGGAAAGGGCGACGGGCGATGTGTTTTTGTTTTTGCACGCCGATACATTTTTGCCCTCTGATGGGTTGATGTTGATACGCGACTCGTTGCGCGTATCCAGTGTGGTGGGCGGGCGATTTCGGCTCGAGTTGTCGGAGAAGACGATTGGTTTTCGGTTGGTTGCGTTTTTCAGCACATTGCGCTCCCGGTATTTGGGGATTACTTATGGTGACCAGGGTATTTATATTCGGCGAGAGACTTTTAATGCTGTGGGGGGATTTCCACCCTTGCAGTTGTTTGAGGATTCCGAATTTTGCGCGCGTGTGGCGCTTATGGGCAAATTTGTGATGCTCAATGCACGGGTATGCAGTTCCACACGGCGGTGGCGCAAGTGGGGCTTTGTTCGCACTGTGGTAGAGATGTGGGTGTTGCGTATTCTCTATGCGTGTTCCGTATCGGATGTCACGTTGAGTCGATGGTATCGGTGAATGAAATGGAATACAGAATATTTGGCAAGACGGGATGGGAGGTCAGTGAGATAGGGCTTGGTGGGTCGTGGTTCTACGGGCGTCCGGAGATGGGGCTAAAACCGGTGTCGCATGGCGTGGCGATAGTGGAACGGGCACTGGAATTGGGTGTGAATTATTTCGATACCGCGCCACTTTACGGGCGCGGGCGCAGCGAAGAGGTGCTGGGTGCCGCGCTGTCGGGGGTGCGAGAGCCGTATTATCTGGCGACAAAGGTGGGGTATTATCCCGAGCCATTTGACTATACACGCGATTCCGTATGGCGCGGTCTCGATGCGAGTTTGAAGCGGTTAAAACACGATCATGTGCACCTTTTGCAGGTGCACGAGGCCGAAAAAGCCGGGTGGCCCGGGTTATTTGATGTGGGTCGGACTATAGAGGCGTTGTTGGAAATACAGTCTCAGGGAATTTGTGACTATATTGGGCTGACGGGTTCTGATCTGGGTTTGATGTCCCGGGTGCTCAAAGAGACCGATGTTTTTGTTTCGGTGATTACGTTTTGCAAGTACGATTTGTTGACGCGAGAAGCAACAGAGGAGTTGGTTCCCACAGCAGCAGAAGAAGGCGTTGCCGTGATTTGCGCTTCGCCACTGCACGCGGGGTTGTTGGGTTCAAAACGGGATCAGTGGATGGCACAGGGGCGATTTGCCGATTTGTATGACGATCTAATACGGGTGGAGAAAATTGTTGAAGGTGTGGATGAACCTCTGACGCGCACGGCTTTGCGCTATTTGTTGTCGGACAATCGGGTGTCAATGTTGCTGTGCGGGGTATCGGATATCGATGAGTTAGAGGATTGTGTGAGTGTGTCGGATGGCGGGCAATTATCTGGAGAATTGATTGCAGAGATTGAGGGGGGATAGTATATGCAACCCGTTCGCATAGGGATGATCGGATTGGGCCATATTCCACAGAAAGCACATTTGCCAGCCCTATCCCAATTGGCTGAAAAGGGCGAGGTGGTGTTGCAGGCATTTTGCGATGTGGATCAGGGCATTGTGTCTGAGCAGGCAAAGGTTTGGGGCGCGAAATCTATTTATACGGATCACCACGAGATGTTTGACAAAGAGGAATTGGACGGGGTTTATGTGTGTTTGCCCCCGGCTTTGCATACGGATGCGGAGTTGATCGCTGCGGAGAAGGGGATCGCTCTTTTTGTGGAGAAACCACAGAGTTTAGATATGGCTCAGGCTGTGGTGTTTTGTGAGGCGATTGATAGGGCGGGTATTGTTTCCCAGGTGGGGTTCATGAGTCGCTATTATCCTTCTGCTGAATATTTGAAGGCGATGCTCGAAGCGCGGATTTCGAGGCACGCACAGGTGCAGTTGTTTTACAGCGGACGGCATATCCGATACTGGACGAGTCGCATGGCCCTGTGTGGGGGATCGTATGTGGAAAATACCATTCACATGATTGATCTGCTGCGTTTTTTTCTGGGCGATATCGAGGCGGTATCGGCGTTTTATTTTTACCGCGCGGAAGGTGATGGGCCAGAGCCGATCAATATGCCTTATGCCTATAATGTGAATTATCGATTTAAGAGCGGTGTGGTTGCCAATGCGACGACATCGCGGGTGTTGACCAATGTGAATTATGCGCGGCGCGAGGTGACGGTGGTTGCCGACGACGCGCTTTTCGAGTGGTCGGCGCAAAATGTCGTGTTGAATGGTGAAGAAGTCGCGGCGTGGGATGATCGGCCCAATGCATTTGCGTTTCAGGCAGAGGCATTTGTCGGTGCGATACGGAAGGGAGATCGCACTGCGATGCGGAGTTCTTATGGCGATGCGCTGAACAGTCTGGCGGCTGTACTGGGAGCCAATGCATCGGCAGAACGCGGTGGGGAGCTTGTGTTGTTAGAGGACATGATTGCCGGACGGGTGACGTGGTCGCCCGGGGAGGATATCTGACTTTGGATATACATTTTGCAACCCTATCGGAATTGGGCGCGCGCTATCGGGCGGGCGATGTGTCGCCGGTTGAGGTGGTGGATACGCTACTCAATCGCATTGAAGAATACGGTGGTCAGACAAAGGCGTTTATTACAGTTACGGCAGAACGCGCGCGCGCCGAGGCACAGGCGGCGGAGGCGATGTTGCGGTCGGGATCGGATTTGGGGCCTTTGCACGGCATTCCAATTGCGCTTAAAGATCTGTTTCACACGGTGGGTATTCGCACGACTTCGGGTGCGAAAGTATGGGATACATTTGTGCCAGAGGATTCGGCAACTGTCGCAAAGCGTCTTTCGCAGGCCGGTGCCGTGTTGATGGGTAAGACCAATATGGTGGAACTCGCGTTTGGGCCTTATGGTTTGAATCCCCATTACGGTACACCACCGAATTCCTGGGGATCAGAACGCGTACCGGGGGGATCGAGCAGTGGGTCGGGGGTGGCTGTGGCGGCGGGATTGGTACCTGTTGCGATGGGTACAGATACGGGAGGCTCTATCCGCATCCCGGCTTCGTTTTGCGGTGTTGTGGGTCTCAAGCCCACGCTGGAACGGGTAAGTCGTGCTGGTGCGATGCCGCTTTCGTGGACGCTGGATAGCATGGGACCTTTGACGCGGTCTGTGGAAGATGCCGCGCTGGTGTTTGAAGCGATCGCGGGGCCTGATGCGGCTGACCCGGTGACGTTAAATCAACCGCTGGTGGATGTGGTGCGCGGGTTAAAGCGAGATATAAAGGGGTTGCGCGCCGGGTTTGTGCGCGATCCGTTTTGCGATGGGGCAGATGCTGAGGTTATCGCTTCAGTAGAAGCCGCGGCGGGGGTTTTGTGTGATTTGGGGGTTGATGTGGAGGAAATGCAATTTCCCGAAGCGCGAGAAGAGTTAGACGAAGAACTCGAGGGGCGCGGCAGTGCGATGATTATGTGTGTGGAGGGGTATGCATGCCATGGAGATTTGATTGCCCGGCAGGGCGAGATGATGGATCCGCGCATTCGAGCGCGGATTGCACATGGCGCATCTTTTTCTGCGCCAGATTATGCCGCGGTTTTACAGCGGCGCGAAGAGTTGCGGATCTCGGCCCGCGAGACCCTGCGAGATGTGGATGCCGTGATTTGTCCGACGATGTTGACGGTTGCACCGCGTATCACAGATGTCGATGTCGCGCCCGTCAGGTTGACAACGCGGCTGGTCAATTTTTTGGGTTTATGCGCGGTGTCGGTTCCGTGTGGGTGGTCTGATGAGGCTTTGCCCATTGGTTTGCAGATTATCGGCAAACCTTATGACGAGGCTCGGATTTTGCGCCTGGCTTATGCTTATGAGCAGGCGGTTGGCTCGCGGTTAGCTCCCGATTTCACTCGGGCATAAATTCCGTGGTGAAGAGCAGGTTGAGATCGACTTTTTGGTCAATCATGTCCAGGCTGTGGAGGATATCCTGTGTTTGTTGCCACTTTGCTTCAGTTTGGGCGCCCAGGCCCTGTTGTTGTGTGTCGGCACTATGCAACAGGGGAATCAGATATTTGAAATTGGCGCGATTGAAGGCCTCGTCGCTTTCGGGACGCGCGGCCATGTAGGCTGCTACCGCATCTTCGGGATGATCGACGGCGTGTTGCCATCCGCGCAGGCTCGCCCGCAAAAAGCGTTTGACCAGATCGGGATTTTCTTTGAGAAAAGACTCATTGGCAATGATATTGGTGCTATAGACATCGATGCCGTAGTCCGATAGGGCAAGGCGATTGACCGCGTGGCCCTGAAGTTCGACTGTGACGGGTTGATCTTCGGTGTATCCGAGCATGGCATCGACTTGGCCTGCGAGGAGCGGCGCCGGGCTGGCTTCGCTCATGCCCATGAGTTGTATGTCTTCTTCGGGGATATTCTGGTGGCGCAAGAAGGCTTGAAATTCGCGGTGTTTCGTGCCGCCGATATTGACGCCAATGCTTTTGCCGATCAGGTCCTGCGGTGTTGTGATATTTTTTTCTACGAGTGAATAAACGACCACTGGGGTTTGCTGATTGATTACTGCGAGCGATACAATAGGAATGTTGCGCACCCTCGCCATAACAGTTGCCGATCCGCTGGCCACGCCGAGTTTGTAGGTGCCGTTGCCCACGACGCGAGCTGAAGTGGGGGCACCACTGCCTTCGAGGATTTCGATCTCAAGTCCCTCTTGTTCGTAAAACCCCTTTTGTTTGGCGACAAAAAAGCCCGCGTGTTCCATCTGCGCCTTCCAGTCGAGAATGAACTGTACCTGTGTCTTGTCTGTACTCGTACAGGACAGGGTGATGAGTGCGAGGGCAAGAGCGATGAATATTTTTTGCATGGGAATACTCCTTGTTTGTAAAGCGCGAATAGACGAATAGACGAACCCCGCTCTACCACCCCAAGTTGTTACAAACTCCGTTGCTGATTCGTTGATTCGTTGATTCGTTGATTCGCTGATTCGTAGATTCGTAGATTTGTTATCGACCTATGGTTTCAACGGCGCCGCCCCAACGGCGCAGGGCTGTTTTTTCGAGGCCGTCAACGAGCAAAAACAGGCCCGTGCCCATACACCCGAGTGCGAGCAGAGCGGCAAACATCAAATCGGTGGCGAGTTCTGAATTGGCGAGCCGAATGAGGTGGCCCAGACCTGCACTGGAGCCGACAAATTCGCCGACTACCGCGCCAATCACACTGAGCGTGATGCACATTTTGAGTGCGGCAAAAAGATAGGGAATGGCATTGGGCAAGCGCACTTTAAAAAAAATTTGTCGTTGGCTGGCCGAGAGTGATCGCATTAAGTCGAGGATGGATTTGTCAACGGATAAGAGACCGCGCGTGGTGTTGATCACAACGGGAAAAAAAGAAATGAGGCCCGCAATAATCACTTTGGGCAAAAGGCCAAACCCAAACCAGATGACAAAGACAGGGGCCAGTGCCTCTTTTGGAAAGGTTTGGGTGGAGATGACCAGTGGATAGAGCATTCGTTCGATCAGGCGGGAACGGGCCATTGCTATGGCGCAAAGTAGCCCCGATGATGCGCCTGTGAAAAAGCCGCCGAGGGCTGCGGTGAGTGTGACGAGACCGTGAGAGAGCAGGAGGCGATGGGATGCGGCAAATTTGGACAGGATTTGCGAGGGTGGCGGGAGGATAAATGCGGCGATGTCGAGACTTCGCACGACTATTTCCCACAAGCCGAGTAGCAAGGCGATAAACAGTCCCGAAAGAGCGTATTCTCGGGCAAAAAAGCGGATTAGTTTCACAGGTCAAACAAGATGATTTGCGCGTGGAGGGAACCGGCCTGGCTGTGGTATTCGGGATTTTCATTCATCGCGAGAAATAGCGGGCCTTCGTAGGGCGAAAAAAAATCGAAATAATTGCCCACTGAAAGAATGGGGCTGTCGCCAATGCGTCCAACGAGTGCCCCCACATTTGTGCCGGGCAAGAGATATTGATCATTGGCGGGACGCCCTTCAATGCCATCGGGTCCACACCAGACAATGGTAAGCGGACGCATCTCGGGAGACCAGAGGCCCTCTGCTGTGATAATTACGCGCTGATCTTTTTGTATCTGGAGATACATTTCTTGCCACACGGCGTTTGGACGGACGGTTTTGGTAATTGTGAATGCCACAGTTTCTCCTCGGTTTGGGGTGTAAAACGGCTCGCAAAGTACGCCCGTAAAAAATGCTTGTCAAGCGGAAAGTTCGAAGAAAGAAATTGACTCGAAATGATGTGATTTATATTATGTGGATGCTGATAAATTTTTTGGAGGAGAGATCCATGGATCGCAACACAAATTTTGACAAGACCATGAATACCATTATTGGACGTGGGGCAGTCTCTGAAGGTCATTTTCAAATTGCGGCTGGCGTGCGTGTGGATGGGATCTTGAAGGGGGAACTCGAGTCATCCGGAACGCTGATTGTGGGGAAGTCGGGTGTTATTGAGGCCAATGTGAAGGTGCGCGACGCATTGATCAGCGGGCGCATTGTGGGGAATCTGGTGGCTGAAGAAAAAGTGCATTTGCAGTCGCAAGCCACTTTTATTGGGAAAATTCAAACGGGCGTCTTGATCGTTGAAGATGGCGCTGTTTTTAAAGCTGACTGCGATGCGGGTAGTGATATACAAGGGGTTGATCGATTATCAGATGAAACGGCGGAGGTGCAACGCGAGGAAGCTTAGTGCGTTTCCTGGAAAGACGCAAAGCCCCAGGCGATCATGGTTTGCAGATTGCCTGGGGCTTTTTTATTACGCGCGTGCTACGGCTGTGACGCGCTTGGCAAATTGGGAGAGGTCATCCATGAGGGAATAGACCGTGGGCAGGAGCACGAGGGTTAAAATTGTTGAGATGGATAGTCCGGAAATAACCACCAGGCCAATTGGTCCCCAGCGTCTTGAGGTGCCTTCGGCATTGCCGAAGAGCATCGGCAATACCAGCGGCATCAGACCTATGATGGTCGTCGTGGCGGTCATCATAATCGGACGCAAGCGGTCTTGCCCTCCACGGATAATGGCATCGCGGCGAGTAAGTCCCTGTTTTCGGTATCTGTTGATGTGATCGACCAGGACAATGCCGTTGTTGACCACAATGCCAAAGAGCACGAGGAGGCCGTATTTGGCATTGCTGTCCATGGCGATTTTGAAGGTGTAGAGACCGAGCGCGACGCCGATGAATGCGAAGAAAATGCAGAACATAATGGTGAGCGGATGGACATAGGATTCAAAGAGCGAGGCCATGATGATGTAAATGAGAATGAGAGCCAGGATCAAAGTCTCGTAGTCCTGGTTCTGTTCTGCATTCATAGATCTGAAGCGGCGGTCCATTTCATAAGTATATCCCTTGGGCAGGGGTACGCCTTCCATGCGCATTTTCATGATCTGGCCCACGCGAAATACCGCCTGCTGGTCTGTGTTGGCAAAAACCGTCACTGTTGACATGCGGTCTTCGCGTCGAATCGTGTTGGTGCCCGTTGTCAGGTCAAAATTCGCCAGGCTGGAGAAGGTGACCATGCCGCCGTTGTCGCTTTCAAATTCCGTTGTTTTAAGTTGTTCGAGGGTGGCGCGGTCTTCTTCGCGCAGCAGCACTGTGATGTCGATCTCGCCATCTGGGGTTTTGAAGTTGGAGCCACCGCGCGAGCCGAGTGCAGAGGCAATGGTGTTTGCAATATCGCGCGGCGAGAGACCGTAGCGCTGTGCGCGCTCGCGATTGACCGTGACGCGAATTTCCTCGGTTCCACTTTCGAGGCTGGTCTGTATTTCGTGAACGCCGGGCATGTCCTGCATGCTGGTTTCAATGTCTTCGGCCAAAATGGCCAGTGTTTCCTGACTACGCCCTTTGAGCTGAACACCCGCTCCCACAGCAGAACTACCGCGACCACCGCCGGATTTGAAACGCACACCTGGAATGTCTTTGGGCAGGAGGGCCATAACTTTGCGTTGAACTTCATCTGTGGTGAGTTTGCCTTGGTCTGCTGACGTGAGATAAAGGGTCAGGCGTGTGCCTCGCCGACCACTGTATCGGCTGCCAATGGCTTCGATGTCGAGTTCGTCTTTTAAGGGGATGAGCATGTCTTCGGCAATTTTGAAGATCTCACGCGCTTGATCCACATCGTAACTGCGGGGCATTTCAATGGTGAGCCTTACAGCGCGACTGGGCTGATAGCGGAAGGGTTGTTGTTCTACTTTTCCATAGATATAGTTGCCCATAAAGAGCAGGACACATGCAGCCGACAGGGTTGCCCATCGATAGTGAAGCGTAGAAGATACCAATTTGGCATATAGAGCTTTGGGACCGATTGATCGGTAGCGAAAATAGAGAAAGACGACCAGTGCAATGACGCCGGGAAAACCGATTTTGGCAAATGTCGGAAGTCCGCTGATGGTCTTATTAAAATTTGCCCACAGACCCGCGTAATCAATTTTGCTGAAGTCCGTGTAATAAATAAGAGTACCCAGACCAAGTGCGGCTACAAGGCCGACGATGCTCTTGAGAATGCGATCGAGGAGTTGGCCATCGTGTTTGAATGCGCGTGAGGCTGCCAGCGGGATGAGTGAGAGCGCGATACAAAACGAGGCAATAACAGCTATTATTACGGTAATGGCAAAGTCGCGCATGAAGAGCGAGGTGCGCGAATCGGTGACAAAAATGACCGGAATAAATACGCAGATGGTCGTGAGCGATGCGGCGAGGACGGGAAGCCCGATTTCATCGCTGCCCTCGAGCGCGGCGTGCCTGGCATCTTGCCCTTCTTCAAATCGTTTGCGAAAGATATTTTCAAGGGCTACGACTGCGGGATCGACGAGCATACCAATGGCGACCATCAGCCCCATCATCGAAATGAGATTGAGGGTGATATTCGATCCGGATTGGCGCATGAAATACATGATCAGGAATACGGTGAGCACGCTGATGGGGATAGCAGAGCCGATGATGAGCGTGCTGCGGAAGTTGCGAAGAAAAATAAAGATGGCGATGACGGCCAGCAGACCACCCAGAATAGCAGATTGGCTGAGGCTCTTGATGCTATTTGTCACGTCGATGGATCGATCGCGCACCATGTGCATGCGGAGCTTTTCTTTTCCGACTTCCGAGTGGATGAGGGCGAGTTCGTCGCGCACGAGTTTGCAAACATCGACCATGTTGGCCGTTGAGGCTTTCTGAACTTCGAGGTTTAACGAGGGGCGCCCGTCGAGGCGTTCAAAGCTGCGAGATTCGGGATAATCGTATGTGACATTGGCAATGTCGTCGAGGGTGAGATTGGGGCGAATGGGCAGATCGCGAATTTGGTCAATGGTTTCAAATTCGCCCATGCTGCGAACGGCGAAGCGTTTGTTGCCTTCGGTGACATACCCCGCAGAGATATTGATATTGTTGCTATTCAGGGCACGATTGATGGTGCGGAAATCCATCTTATAGGCTGTCATGGCTTTTTGATCGACTTCGATGAGGAGGTCTTTTTCTCGCAGGCCCTCGAGTGCGACATTGGCGACGCCTTCGAGACGCTGCACTCTGGGCAGGATCATTTGATTGAACACATTGACGAGTTCCTGATTGTTTTCGCCAAGCCAGGTGAGGGAATATTCGAGGACGGGAAAGTCTTCGGTGTCGAAGCTGCGAATGTCGATGCGATCGACATCGGCGGGCAGGTCGGCGCGAACTTGATCGAGGCGGTCTCGGATGTGAACACCGATGATGTCCATGTCCGCATCCATCGCAAATTCCATGCCGACGCGCGCACTGGATCCGCTGGATGAGGAACTTATGCTTTCAACACCCGACAGCGTTCCGAGGATTTCCTCGATGGGGCGCGTGATGAACCGCTCAATTTCTTCCGGGGAAGAGGAGGGATAATTGACAGAGACAAAGATGCGCGGAAATGTCAGGCTGGGCAGGTATTCGAGCGGCAGCCTGAATAGGGATATAAAACCCATCATCATAATACTGAGCACAATCATAATGGTGCTAATGGGTTTATTAATGGCAAATTCACTGAGTTTCATGCCTCCTCCTTTCTACTAATACAATCTGCGCGAACAGGCGTGTCAATTCATTTTGGTTTTGACGAAAATAGTAGTGCAATTGTTCCTCAGATAGAAGTTTCAAACAATGGTTTCTACGAATGTAATGCTATCGGGGTCGAGGCGGCGGTAATCTACGATCTCATAGCGATTGCCATCGGCGTCTCGCAAGATCACGCGCACGTCGTCAATTACGCGCACGTCGCGTTTGCTGCTGGGGATTTCAAATACGCGATGCCCGCGATCTGTTTCCACATCCCATGTGGGGACGTGAAAATTGGAAACAATGCTATTTATTTTTAGAATGCGCGGCATAAAATATGCCTGTTCGAGTGCTATTTCCAATGCATCTCGGCTGTCTGGGTCGAGATCGACCATGTCGCGCACTATGCCTATTTCGCTGCCATCTGGATTTTGTAGCACAATAAATTTTGTGGACGCGTTGAGGGGGAAAGCGCGCTGTACACCAATCCGCTCGTGGATTTCACCGCGCAGGTCGAGTGTGAGATCGTCAAAATCGTCGAGATACAGGCGAATGTCGCGGGGCGAGAGAAGGGAGAGGTCGCCGGTCAGGTTTGGGAGTGAAGACATTTATATACCTTTATTCGTTACCACGCGCGGAGTTTGGACAGTTCGGTTTGCATGCGGCAAAGACGCGCGTAAATACCATCGTAGGCGATGAGTTCGGCGTGTGATCCCATCTCGGCGAGTTCGCCTTTGTCGATGATGAAGAGGCGATCTGCGTGTTTGAGCGTGGAAAGGCGATGGGCGATGGCAAAGGTCGTGCGCCCTTGCACGAGTCTGTAAAGGGCTTCTTGAATCTGTGATTCTGTCTCGGTATCCATGCTGGAGGTAGCTTCATCGAGAATTAGAATGCGCGGGTTTCGCAGGATCGCGCGCGCAATGGAGATGCGCTGTCTTTCGCCGCCCGAGAGCCGAACGCCGCGTTCACCTACGGGTGTGTCGTAACTATCGGGCAGGCGGAGGATAAATTCGTGGGCATTGGCTGTTTTGGCGGCTGCGACGATTTCATCGAGTGACGCATCGGGGTTGCCGTATGCGATGTTCTCGGCTATCGGACCATTGAAGAGAAAGGGATCCTGCAGTACGACGCCGATCTGATCGCGCAGGGATTTGAGGGTGACATCGCGGATATCGCGTCCGTCGATTAAAATCGTGCCTTCTTCGATATCGTAAAATCTGCAAATCAGGTTGATCAGGGTGCTTTTGCCCGCGCCAGAATGCCCGGCAAGGCCGATCATTTCGCCGGGTTCAACGGTAAAGTTGAGATTTTTGAGAACGGGTTTGCCAATTTCGTAAGAAAATGTCACGTCGTCAAATTGGATGCGCCCTTCAATGGCGGGCATGGTGTATGCGGAGCGCCTGTCAGTTACGTCGGGTTGTGTGTCGAGCACTTCAAAGACGCGTTCGGCAGAAGATGCGGCTCTCTGGAAGCGGTGGTTGAGGCGGCAGAGGCTTTCAACCGGGCCGTAAAAACGCCACATGTACTGCGTAAATGCCACAAAGTTGCCCAGGGTCAATGCGCCGTCGAGAACCGAGGTGCCCCCCACGAGCCATATAATCAGCGTTCCGATAGATGTAATAAAAGCCATGACGGGGCTGAAGATGCTGCGAATGCCCGCAATTTTGATTTCGCCCTTGAGGAGGTCTTCGCTGCGCGTCTGAAATTTACCCACTTCGCGGTTTTCCTGTGCAAAGGCTTTGACCACGCGCACGCCGGGAATGGTGTCGGCAAGGAGTGCGCTGATGGCAGCCCAACGCCGAAACAGGCCGCGATAGGTGCGATGCAGGCGGTGACCAAATTTGAGGGTTGCAATAATCAGAAGGGGGGTGGGGATTAAAACGAGGGTGGCGAGTTTGATATTCATCGCAAAGAGAATGATGCATATAAAGGCGATGGTAACGATGTCGCGGATGATTTCTTGCAGGCCATCGCTGATAAAATCTTGCAGGCGGCCCACATCCTGGGTGATGCTGGCCATAATGGTGCCGGTTTCGCGTTCGTTGTAGAAGCTGAGAGAATGTCGGTGGAGGTGCTGATAGACCTCATTTCTGAGGTTATAGGTGATTTTCTGTCCAAGAACGGATAGGATATACGAGCGTATGGCGCGAAGGCCCGATTGCGAGAGATTGATCAGCAGGAGCAGGCCCACGAGGAAATAGAGGATTTGGTATCCGGTAGGTATCCCAAATATGCTGTTTGTGATGTCGCGGAAGAAGGTCGTTTCATATGTTGCCGAAGGTGCGAGTACACCATCGATGAGGTCGCGCATCAAAAGCGGTGGGGTAAGGCTAATAAAGGTCGAGGTGAGGAGCAGGACAAGGCTCAGAGTTCCGAGTTTCCAGAAGGGACGCGCATAGGCGAGCAAGCGATACAGCAGTTTGCGGGTGTCGAGACAGTTGGTGCAGACTCCCACCCTGCGGGAAATAATTGTGCCGCACACGTCACACCGTCTGCCCGAAATCGCGCGTCCAAGTTGGCCTTTGGCGATTTTGTCTTCGGTTTTGCGCGCGTCTTTTACAAGAGCCTCAAGTCGGTGCGTTATCCGATTGAATTTCTGGTTATGGCCTTTGGTAAATCGCGCGAGTGTGGCACCTGTGGTTCCGGTGCGGACTTTGAGTAAGCTGTTGCCAAACAGGTCTTTGACTTCGAGATTGGTAATTTCTGAAAGCGGGATGCGCTCTGTGTGTGGTGTCGAATCGCCGTTGGGGCTAATTGCGAACAAGTGTTTGTCTGTGGCGAGGAGATAAGCGATGCCATACGTGCCATCGAGACGGATGTCGGTACTGGCCGATAATTGAACCGTTTCGTGCGATGGAATAAGGCCATCCAAAATGTGCTGAGGGGGGAATTCCAGAAGATTTATCTCGGAAGCGTTTGCCACAGATCAACTCCTGATAAAAAGGAAGTGTTTACTTACTTATAAATTACAAGAATTTGGCAAATGCGTCAAGACAAGATAGGAGTGGATCAGGTAGATCTGAACATGCGGTGCCAGAGAGTTGGCTTTTGAGACCGCAGCCATGTTTTGAGCCGCGATTCCCAGTCGCGTGGGCGTTCGGGCAGGAGGGGGAAACGCGTTTGTATGTATTCTTTCTGCGCTTCGATATCGACTTTGGCAATGGGTGCATAAGCTGGCAAAAGCGAGCGGTTGACAAGTTGCCGCTTTTTGCTGGCTTCGATATTTTCGTGCGCGAGGCGCAGGTTTTCGAGGTAGCGGTATGTCAGGTCGCGCACCCGTGCATTGTATTGTTTGCACAATTGGTCAAAGGTGCTGATGGTCCCCAGGAGATCAGATGCGCTCGCAGGCGGCGTTTCCGCGTCAGGATGAAAATTTTCGGGGAGTGCATTCAGGCCAAGTGTTTCGCACATTTCTTTGTCGTAGGAAAATGTGCGGATGAGTGTTTGTGCAAGGGGGCGAATAGCTTTTTGCAATGGCGCGATTTTTTCGGTTGCGCGTTGCAGGTGCTCGTCGGCATTTTTGAGGTGTTCTTCCGCGTCTTTGCGCTCCTGGAGGTGTGCGGGAAGCACATTGTTGTCGCGCAGGATTTTACCCGCCATGCGATGTTCCGCATCAGGGCGAAAATACGCTTTTAAATCGAGTGGCTTGCCTTTGCCGGGAATATCGGTATCGTCTGACACGGCATCGCGCAGCATTTCATCGGGTGTGCGCCTTTCGGGCTTTCCATCAGGCGTGCGTCTGATTGTTTTGTTCACTATATTCCTCCGGGAATTTGGCGGGTAAGTCCTTTGTGATAAATATACCCAGAACCGGGTCTCATATCAAGAAGCAGAGTACACGACTACGCTCTGAGATAGTGTTGGGCTTTGCAGGAGGAAACGATTTCTGTTATGATATCGGGATTGATGGTTTCTTTAGCGACGATTCGTTCTAAGGCCAGGCGCGCGACTTCGAGTTTGTCGGTGTCAGAAGACCAGATGGCTATTTTTTTTGGTAAGGCATCGGCTATGAATGCCTGAACACCTGTGGCGGCCTCAAAAGCAAGTGCGTTGCGTCCTTGTGAGCCAATAAACCGTTTTTTGACCTGCTCGTTTGAGACTGTAATGACTTCGGGTGGTCTTCCTTCGGGCAAAGTAAAAAAGAGTTTTACATCATCGATGGGTTGTGTCGCGTCGGATATCAACGTTTTTTTTGCATTTGCGACGGCTTTTGCTACGCGGTTTGGATTGATGCGGTGCAATGAGATAAGCTCTGAGAGTGCGCGTTTGGCAATTTCGCGTTTTTGCGAATCAGAACAGACGATGTGGACGGTTTGAGGGGTGGCGTTGACGATGAGTTTGACGCCTGTGAGGATTTCGTAGGTGATGATGTTGCGACCGTTTTTGCCGACGATTTTGCCTTTGATGCTGTCATCTGTCAGGGGTACTGACACAGCGGGCTGGCTCAGGGCAAGCGCGTCATTTGCACGATTGGATATTTCGAGGATTTCGGGTTGGGCCGTTATGGGCGCGCCTGTACTGGCTGCAAGTGCAAGTGCTTCTCCCGGGTGGGCATTGAGGCTTTTAATCCGGGTATTTTGTTTGAAAGTCAGTTCTGCATAGGGGATATTTTCGGGCAGTTGCTTGAGGGTAACGGATTCGAGCGTTGCGCCGAGTGTGTCTATGAGACGCTGTGTCAAGATATGCAGACCAGGGGCTGGCCTGTTCGATACAGCGAGTATCAATGCCTGAGCAGAGGTGGCATCGACAGATAGAGACAGATTGTGTTGACCAGTTTCATCAGATAGGATGACATCAGCCCTTGCGTTGGGATGGTGAACGATGGCGGCGATGTGTAATGTGATCATGGATTTCTCCCACTTTGGCGTGGCAAAGTATTCGCGATAGAGGGGGCGCAAAGGTTCTTTCAAGCGAGTCCGCGCTCGGTGAAGATGTTGTTTCACTGTGCCTATGGATACGTCCAGCAGGGCAGCAACTTCCTTCAGGCTCATGTGCTGGTAATAGAACGACAGGGTTGCCCGTCGGGTTTGAGGAGGCAGGTCGTCAATGGCTTTGAGCACCTGTTGATGCAAATCTCGCGCCTCAAAGACAGTACCTGGATCGGGGCATGGATCGTACGTATCTCGTATCCAATCAGATCGTTCTCGCCATTGCCGATTTTGACGCAGGTGCTGGCGACAGAGGTTGAGCACAATGCCGTAGAGCCAGCTTTTGAATGCGGTATTTTTTTTCAATTGGTCAAGCGACAAATAAGCTTGTAAGAGGGCTTCTTGCACAAGCTGTCGAGCCATATCGCTGTCGTTGACGAGACGCATGGCAACTCGAAGCGCAGATGGATGGTGTTGTTCAACAAGCTGACCGAATGCTGTTTTATCCCCTTTTCGCGCCCGCTGCACCAGATGTTCGTCGAATTGTGACATAATTTGGAATGCGTTAAAGTGACGGTCTATATATTGGTGGAAATAACGTCATAAAAGGTTGACAAACAGGCGCGATTTTTTTACAAAAAGCTCCTGTGCAGTGCAGGAGCTTTTTGTCACTTCCAAAATCGACATCCAAAAGTAAAATTTACTGTGCCCGTTATTTCGTCGGCAATATTTTCTTTTTTTACCCGAAAAGGCATAAGTTGAAAACGAATTTCAGTGAAGAAACGAATATCTTTTTGTCGGGAGACAAATTCGCTGCCTATCCCGACCACAATGTCAAAATACAGGTCTGAGGGTATATTGCGATGATCGTTAGGACGAAAATAAAAGGCCCCCATGCCAGCGTTCCAATACGGTGCAAATGGTTTATTAACTAAAATTTTATACCTCAATTCAAGGAGCAATGAACTTAACCAACCTCCAGAATTAAATATACGGGATTCCTGGGTACTCTGCACCTGTCTTTCCGGCATGGGAAAAAAAGATCCGTATAAAACCAGATCTACCTGTTTATCCCCGATAAAGAACTCGCCGTTTACAACAGGTCCCATCTGAATGCTGTCGAGACGGAAAGAGATGTTGCAGCTTTCATCATTTAATACTACATCTAACATGCTACAGGGAAATCCGGTTTGATTCATCATGGGAAATGCAACACCCGTCCCAAACCCAAATCCAGTACGCATTGTCTGACAATACGTGTTTTCAGGACAGCATATTGCGATCAACACCGCGAAAAGGAGTTTTTGTATTTTTTTGTACATTTTATCCCACTTTTGTGTCAGTAAGCAGGTTTTTCATCTGTGATAACATCAAAATTCGTGCCTATTCGTCTGTGTGTGGGATGCAGCGTTGTTTAAGTT
>VXRD01000154.1 GCA_009838845.1 Gemmatimonadota bacterium
GGCATGGTATAGATGGTTTTTTTTGTAATCAGGCCTGAAAGTTAGAAATAAGTATTTAACTGGCTATTAGATTGGGTAAATTTCCGCGACGCAAAAATAAGTTCTATAAATAAATTTGAGCCGGAGAAAGGAGGGGTATTTGAATTGAGTGCGATACCGTGTTGTGTTTGTGTTTTTTTCCATCTCAAAGGAGGGCCAGCTTATGCGGATGTTGAGAGAGATGTTTAGAACACTATGCCTCGCTGGGGCGGTTCTAATTTCGGTTTCCACGGCTGAAGCTTTAGAAGAAGGCCAGTCGGGGATCGGGTTTTTCGGGAGTGCAAATGTACCGTTGTTCAAATTTGGCGAGTGGTACTCTGCGTCTCCCAAGTTGGGGATTAGCTATAACTATGTAGCTTCGTCGAGGATTGTCGCCGAGATTGAGTATCACTATTCTTCGATGCTGGGCGGCGATCTGGATACGCGCGAGTTCACCTGGCCGATTGATAGCCAGAACTACCGCAGCCCAAATGTCGATCAAGGCGTGACGTTCAATAGCCTGACCGCCAGCGGTCTGCTCCATTTCAACGAGTTGGGCGAAGGCACATCGCCTTATATAATGGGCGGCGTCGGGTTTTTCGGATTCTCGAACGAGGTGTCGGGATTGATTTTTCCCGGGCAATCGGGAACATCTCTGGATACCAGCATTATGAATCCCGACTTCAACGACAAGGTGGCGGCACTGACGTTCTCATTTGGCGGTGGGATTAGCATCGCGGGGTCCGAACAATTTGTGATCGATCTTCGCTTGCGGTATAATGTGATTATGGGCGAACTCCGTCCCCTGGAGGACTGGGGGCTGGAAAAAGTCTTCCCCATGCAGGCGATAGATCTGTCGGGTGGAATTAAGTACTATTGGTAATCTTTACTAAGGAGGCTTTTCGATGTACAGAAAATGTCTGGGTTTTGTTCTCGTTGCGATTTTTGCCCTCGGTTTTGTCAGCCTGGCCGAGGCAGCGACAACGGGAAAAATTACTGGTCGTATAGTCGATAAGGCTGGAGAGGCTCTGCCGGGTGCCAACGTGCTGGTGGAGGGAACGACCCGTGGGGCAACAACCGATGCAGAGGGGTATTATTTTATCCTGTCCGTTGATCCGGGGAGCTACACGGTGAAGGCGTCGATGGTCGGGTACACGGGTGAGACCAAGTCCGATGTGCGGGTTGCATCGGATCTGACGACGACAGTTGATTTCTCCCTCAATGAAGCAGCTCTGGAACTGGGTGAGATGACAGTGATTGCAGAGCGGCCTCCGGTAGAGGCAGATGTGACGGAGAGCCGTTATGTGGTGACAGCCGAGGATATTGCGGTGCTGCCCATTATCCGCGACTTGAATGACTTTATCGAGCTGGAGGCAGGTGTCAATACCGATGGCACAAATCGGATCCGCAATGCCTTTTTGGGTGGTGATGGCGGCGAAGTGGCTGCGTATGTGGTAGATGGTGTGCGCCTGACGCACTCGGATGGTCGGCGCGGGACGGGTACTCGTGGAGGTACGCAGAACTGGACCGGCGACGTCAATACATCGGCGATTTCAGAAATCACGGTGCTGGCTGGTGGTTTGAATGCCGAATACGGCAATACCGGCTCTATCCAGATTGTCACCAAAGATGGCGGTCGGGACTACCACGGGCAGTTTCACTATCGATATTCGCCAGCGCAACAGAAGCACTGGGGCAACAATGCTTACGAGAGCTTCGTGCATCAGGGCCGATTGCAATATGGCAATCCCGAATGGGAGAATGAAACAGCCAATGGCCGGAAGGTGCATCAGCGGCCTTCGAGCGATTATACTGATGTGCGAGGGCATTTTTTAGAGGCGTCGCTTTCGGGACCTATTAACCGCGATCTGTCGTTCTTTGCCACTACAAAGCACGATCTTCAGGCGCGGAACCTGCCCCAGCCGACTGAGCGCGAGCCGTTTAACGCGGATGTGAGCTATAAATTGACCTATAGCGCCACACCGGATATCAAGCTTCGTGCGGGTGGGCTGTATTCCAGCCGCAAAGGTCGCTATGCAGATAGTTTCGATTCCAGGGCGATTTTTCTGGAAGAACGCGGACGCTATGGGGGTGAGTGGCAGGTGACGGACAACATGTTCTATGTGTCCAGCATCCACACCCTATCGGCAAAGACGTTTTACGAAGTGCGGCTGTCGTATATTGCCAGCAAGCAGGACACCATTGATATACCCAGTACGACGGTGAACCCTTCCTTAGACAACGACGGATGGTACTACGCCGATTCCGGTCAGAGACGGGATCTTCGCGTTGGACAGCAGAATAAGCTGGCAGCGCGATTCGATCTGGCCAGCCAGGTGACCCGCACGCACTTCCTGAAGGGCGGTTTTACGTTTTATCGCTACAACAACTGGAAGACCGAGACCTTCGAAGATGTGGATGAGCGGAATCGATGGCTGATTTACTGGGGCAAGCGATATGTACCAGGTGAGGGAATTACACCCACCGAACTCCACGCTTATGTACAGGACAAGATGGAGTTTGAAGGGCTGATCATCAATGCGGGATTCCGCTACGAGCGGTATAGCGGCGGTGAGGTCCCCCTCTATCCCTACCAGGGCGCGCCAATGGGTTACAACTATACGCGCTTCCGGAATCATGTGACGTATGGCAATATGCAGCCGATGAACTGGTTTATGCCCCGGGTGGGAATCTCGCACCCGATTACGGCCAAGTCGAAGATTCACTTCTTCTACGGAAAATTCCACACCCGTCCGGATTTCCGCCGGATATACCAGCAGAACTGGCGGGCGACGGGACCGCACTCGATCGATCGCAACAACGATGGAAACATCAGTGCTGAAGAGTACAATAACAACCTGGTCCGCAACGACTCATTTGGCGCGGGCTTTGTAATCGACGAGTTCTTCTCTTTGCAGCATTCGCAGGTCTCTACGGCTTTTGAGCTGGGCACGGAGTGGAATTTCATCAGCGATTATTCCTTCCAGGGCACTGCCTATTACCGCATTACCAATGGATTTTTGAGTGTGAATGGTGCGGTATTCCGCGATCCGCAGATTGGCGGCAAAGCCAAGACCCGTTCGCAGGGTCCCAGGGGCCACACCACGACCCGCGGCATCGAACTGGCATTGAAGAAGGGGTTGAAGCACAACTTCTCGTTTAAAGCCGCACTCAACCTCGGCTGGGGTGAGCGCCTGACCATTGGCGGTACCAAGCGGGGCAATATGGGTGCCAGCATCTATCCGGACGCATCCTATATTGCCGATCCCAACCGGTACTGGGTCAGTTACACGATTGACCCGAATACGGGGGCAGAGGTCCCCGCTCCGCCGACCGGTGCCAAGCTGGAGGAACTGAAGGCAGCGGCGCAGGAGGTAGTAGATAAAGGTCTGGCTGGCGAGTTCGGCGTGGGCGCGATGTACGCGACCAACGATGGGAAATTTTATCCCTTGTGGGAGCAGAGCGGGCTGTCCAGTGAGGAACAGGCAGCACTGCGAGGGCTTTACGCCTTTTCGACGACGGGCTGGAGTGTAGAAGGCGGGCGCAGCGATGCCACGCGGACAAATGGGAGCCTGGTACTGATTTACGCCAGCCCGCCCGATTTTGGTCCCGGTGAGATGTTCTGGGGCAGCAAGCTGTTTGGCGATGTCCGGGTGAACATGATCTACCGTATCTTCACGGGACGAATCTTCGATTATCAGGATCCGAGAACCAGTTTGAACCTGAAGAAAGAGGGTCCCACGATCTCGGCGGTTGATTTCAGCTTCCAGAAGGGGTTCAACATCAGGGGCATCCGCCCGTTGCTTTATGTGGAGGTCGAAAATTTGTTCAATTTCAAAGGCTCGGCATCCACGAGCCCAGACTACGTGCGGTGGGGATTGCTTGAATCACAGCCTACCAATCCGTTGTACATGCAGTTTGGCGGCGATGCCAGTGAGTTGAGCAGATATACAAGGACCAACCCGCGCCTGGTATTTGCAGGGCTGCGGTTGACCTGGTAAGCAGGCACAGTACCGCGGTGTGAGCACAGTGCCCACACCGCGGATATAAACTTAGACAGAGGATATGACATGAAAATGTATGCGAAATTTTCTCGCACGGCCGGGGCAATCCTTGTGGGAATCTTTGTGATGTCGCTGGCCTGCGAGGTAGCCGCTCAAAATATTCCTCGGTTGCCGTGGCGCAACCTGCGGCGCAGCAAGCTCTGGACGGGGCTGATGAACACAGGTATGCACGGTCCCGATCGAGATGGAAGCCGGCGCGCCAGCATGGAGGGCGTGGCCTATCCGGGGCGGAACCGCTTGCCAGGGAGTTTGTGGGATAGGCGCGGATGGCCGGGGTCCAACCAGTGGGTGCAAAATTACCTGCTGAGAACGGCCACGGCGCGGAGCCTGGGAACGTTTATTATCACCAGGCCCGACCCGTCAGAATACACCCCCTCGCGTGGAAAAGACCTCGTGGTATCGTTTACGAGTCTGACCACCAGCCCGGACATCACGCCGATGGCGTATCCGGTGAGTACGGAAATCGAAGGGCAACTGGGTGTGGGGATGGACCCTCAGCACCCGCTCAAGGGGATTCCGATAGCGGAAGCCAAGAACTGGTGGCCGGGGCAGCCGCATCCGGGTTCGGACAATATTGTGGAGATTCACAACTGGGATTTTCACACGTATATGAAGCCGGAGCACAAGCGGTTTGGAGAACTGGTGGCGATCGCCAAGTGGACGACGGAGGCCGGTATTCAAGGCACAAAGAAGATTTACCAGTGGACGTTTCGGGACTGGGATGACTTCATCATTGTGGAGAATGTGTTTGAGAATACCGGAGACTCCGATGGCGATGGCGTTGCCGATCTCAACGGCGGTGCCGGGCTGAATCTCAAAGATGTTTATTTTGCGTTTTACAACTATTTCTGGCCCACGGAAGGCGGCACGGCCAATAGAGACCGCGTAGATAGAGCGCGGGGCTATTACTACTGGTTGTTGCGCCGTCAGGAGTCGGAGAACTACGATGTGATCCAGGACGATGTGTACCGCTATACCGAGGCGGCCAACTATGGAACGGCTGACCCGAATCACGCGGATGTGTCCGATGCAGTGGGCATGAAGATGAGCTACGCTTTTGACTGGGACTCTCCGCTGACAGCGCACGACGATGCGGGTGATCCCCATCAGCCCGAAAACCAGTGCTGCTGGGGGCGGGTGAACTTCCAACAGCGCGGAGAACTCCTGGCTGGGCAGTACGTGGGGGCGATTCCGATTGACTATACGCCGCCTTTTGTGAACGACGACTACGCAAATTACATAGCTCCAAAGGTGGCAGAGCAGCCCTTTGCCGTGCCGTGGTTCACTCACAAGGAAGAACCGGATATCAACCGGCACAGCACCGACGAGATCGGTATTGCGCTGGTGTCGGTGGCTAACCCGGGCGAGCGGGTGAGTATGTACAATATCGCCGGACGCACGGGCTGGCCGGACAATCCGACTGCACCTCTGCCGGTGCAGGACAATCCCACGCGACGGGGCGAGACCCCTGAGCAACCCATGTCGCCCAACTGGCATGCGTTTTCTCACACGTATGGTCCCTACGATATGCAAAGGGGCGACCGCGTGAAGATCGTGATGGCTTTTACAGCATCGATGCCAGTAGAGGAAAATATGTGGGGCTGGCAGCGGAATATCCCGCAGAATCAGGCCGATTTGCACACGGACAAGGCCATGCGGAATTTGATGAAGCACGCGCAGCACGCTCAGGCGATGTACGAACTGGGCGGCGACGTGCCGCTCCCGCCGCCGGATCTCCACACCTGGATCGCGAATACACCGGCAGCTACTGCCAAAATTAGCTGGCAGAGTATCGACGATCTGGAAGATCCCGATTATGCGGGTACTGCCGAAGCCAAGGATATTGCTGGTTACCGGATTTACCGCAGCGATTTTTACTTCGACAACTGGCAACTCCTGAAGGATATCAAGGTCGGAGATACGGCGCACAAAGAAGGTGATCGGTATTCTTACACCGACGATACATCTCTGGCTGGATTTGCCTATTATTATGCGGTGACGGCTTATGACACTGGTCACAGCACCTGGACCAGCAGCGATGGCACCAGGACGCTGTCCGATTTGCCACCGGCTGCACAGCAGTCGGTACAAAGCGGGTTGGAGAGTGGGTTGGCTGCTCCCGAGCAGTTCTTCCGGTATTCGTGGATCCCCACGAGCCCGGCAGTGGCCGCTTATGCAGAGGCCGAACGTCTGGAAGCGAAGGTGTCGGTGGTGCCCAATCCCTTCTTGGCCGATGGTTCTCACGCCTATGAGGGGTCGGATAAAATTCGATTCGTGAATTTGCCGTCCAAGTGCAATGTGAAGATTTTCTCGGTTTCCGGAGATCTGATGTCGGAGTTTGACCACGATAATCCAGCGGTTGGAGAAGCGGAATATATCCAGCTCACCAAGGCGGTGACGGGACAGGTTCCAGCCGGGGTCTATTTCTTCGTGGTGAAGTCCCTGACGCCAGAGAGTAACGGAAAGATCCAGCGCGGGACATTTGTGGTGGTTGGGGGATCTGTCAGGTAACCGGCGGGCGATGGGTAGTCTCTGCCTATCGCCCCTCTGAATAAGGAGTGCAAGTATGTATAAAAAAGTTTTTCTCATCTGCATGCTCGCCACGACATTGATGGCTATTCCAGCATATGCAGGTGGGCTTATTAAGCGGCCGGACTTGACAATCTTCTCGCCCCTTGCGGTGGCGCAAAGCCCTCGAGCCGTAGCAATGGGGAGTGCTTATGCAACAGCCGCAGACGATGTCAATGCCGCGTGGTGGAATCCAGCCGGGATGACGGGCGTGGAGAAATTGGAAGTGTCGTTGAGCCATTCGCAGTGGTTCGTAAATTCTACATTCAACACCGGGGCTATAGCTTATACAAGCGGTGTGCATACCATCGGGGTCAGCATCCTGACTTTTAAGCCAGAGGATGTGGAAGAGACCACGATTTTGCAGCCGGGAGGCACGGGTCGAACGCTCAGCCTGGGCACATCGGCCTTTAGTCTCATCTATAGCCGCAAGTTCACAGACAAGCTGTCTTTTGGCGTGCGATTTATGCTGGCTCGCGAGGATCTGGACTTGACCAACCACACGACTTTTAACGTGGATTTTGGCACCAAGTTCTACACCGGGCTTGGCAGCCTAAGGCTGTCAATGGCACTGCGGAACTTTGGAAAGGACACAGAGGTTTTGCGAAGACAGTTCCAGCAACCCCTGTCGTTCAATCTAGGAACCGCTGCCGAGGTCTATGGACAGCAAGGCGATCCGTTTTATATCACCGGGGCGGTTGAAATGAACTTCCTGATCAACTGGGAAGAGCGCTACCATGTGGGCGGCGAAGCCTGGCTGGGCAATATACTGGCGCTGCGCGGAGGGTATATGTTCCGCTACGATTCCTTTGGGCTTACAGCAGGTGCAGGCGTGAAATTGCCCCTGGCCGGGACAAAGATCACGGCGGATGTGGCCTGGCAGCAGTCCAAACACGATCTGAATCAACCCTTGCGGTTTGGGATGGGTTTCGCTTTTTAGTTCGTTGTGTTGAGCATGTAAAAAGGCGACCGAGTTTTTCGGTCGCCTTTTTTTGATTTTGCCATCTCTCTATTTTTTGTACCTGAACTGGATTTCTTTGGCGGCTTTTTGTCCATTGTTGAGGTCTTCGACTGTGACGGTGAGGCGGTTGTAACCGGCTTTGACTCTTTTCAGGCTGAGTTCAAAATACCCGGTGGTAGATTGTTCGTTGCCGGTCTGTTCGAAGCTGACTGTGACCTGTGTTTTGTCCTTTCGCTGGAATATACTGGCAAGAGCACCAACGCTGCTGCGGACCAGATTGAAGGGGCGTATTGGATCTTCCACGGCAATGGTATAGGTGACGCGATAGCGGGTTTGCCCAAATTCGTTTCGGGTGAGGTTATAGACTTCGTAGTAGGCATAGGCACTCTGGTCTTTCTGGTAGGCGCGGGAGATCATGGGCACGACCCATACGTCGCCTTTGCGGAATTTTTCGTCACCCGGGTTTTCCGAGATGTTCCAGCTTAGCTGGATGTCGCTGAGTTGCAAGGCGTTGGACTGGTAAGGTTCAACCTGTACTTGATGGCGATAAATACCTTTGCGTTCGGCAGCTCGGTCATTGACCTGTACTGTGAGCAGGTAGTTGCCGGGGGGTACGTCTATCGGGATGAGGGTGGGGATGAAGGAGCCTTCGGGCCACATGTGGTGGCCGATAGACCGGAAAAATATGGCGTCTTGTGCGCGGTAAACGTTGGTGTAGGAGGTATCGGCCAGGATGACGGCGCAGTCGGCGACAATCGTGGAGGTGTCGCCCGAGGCAAAGGTGCCCATTTCCACGGGGTCAATACCGTAGTAGATCTCCAGGCGGGTGGTGCCATCTGACCCGCGAAAGTCGGCAAAATCGTAGTGGAATCCGAGGCCCGACATGGGGCCGCCGGGCGTGTAAAAGTCGGGTACTTCGCTGACCGTGCGGTTGGCGATGGCCTCGGGGGCGTAATACGCGAGCAGGGAGAACCGGTGCAGGCCAATGGTGGTTTCTTCGTGGGGAAAGTCGGGAAGCGGCGCATAGTTGTAAACACCGTTGCCCAACTCGTTGGTAAAGGTGATTTCGATGCCTTCTCCAATATTGGTATAAACCCAGGTTTCCCAGGGCACAATGGTCATGTCGCCCCGTGAGGTGACAGGCAGAAAGTGATGCTGGTTTTCGGGGCGCGTCTGCCGCCGCTGGTATTCGTCGAGGGCCAACTGCCCAATTTCTCCGACTTCACCGCTTGCCTCTCCATCTGCACCAAGGGCTTCTGTGAGAATGAATTCGTCCAGGTTGCCTTCAATTGTGCCGGGGGGGACGAGAATATTGCCGCCTTCATCGGTGCGTGCGAGGGCCGCAGGATCGAGTTCGCCCACAAAAGACTGGTTGGAACGGATGGGATAGACCGGTCCGGTAAAGACTTCGTCCATGGCTTCGGGACCGTAGAGGGCCAGGGCGAGGCGTTCTTTGACCTGTTCTACGGCGGGCGTGATTTCGGGATTGGCTCTGCCAGAACGCGCGCGGTAGTCGGGATCGCCGTAGCGGATGTAGATGTCTCCCCGCGCATCCCAGGGTGTTTTGGCTTCGGCGAAGTGGTTCCGCGCGTACCACACCCTGCGGTAGTGCTCGATGAGGCGTTCGTTGACTTCGGTGAGCAAATCAAAATCGCGCTTTGCCCAGAATTGTTCGAGAAAGGCGGGTTGCTCGGCTTCGGGGGTTTCTTCGTAGATTTTGAGTTCTTCTTTGGTACCTACCCTGGCGATGTCGTCGTAATAGGTCCGTTCTGTTTCGGGCAGGGTGGCGATGAATTGTTCGAAGACGTTGAGTGCTTTTTCCGGTTCTCCTTTATCGAAGAGGATCTGCGCGGCGATGGGGAGGAAGCGTGCATTTTCGAGGTGGTATTCGAGGTTTTTGAGGATGGATTCGCTCAGGATCGTCTGGTTGTCGCGTTGACGACCTTCGGCGTTGCGGCGCAGTTCAATATAGGACGTGCCCAGGAGGTAGGCGATTTCGGGATTGTCGGGCTGGTGTGTCAATGCCTGTGCAAAAGCCCGCGAGGCAGCGGTGTGGTTCTCATTCAGGCGGATGTACGCGCGACCGAGGAGGATGTAGGCAGGAGCGTAGGTGGGATCGAGCCGGGTGGCACGCCGGGCCGCGCTGACGGCTTTGCGAGCATGGTAAACAGCCATGATCCCGCCAGAAGCTTTTTTATAGTAGATATCTGCAATGCCGGTCTGGGCTTCTGGCGAGGCATCATTGAGTTTGAGGGCCTCTTTAAATGCCTTCATCGCGTGGTCCAGATATCCTGCGTTGATGTATATGGGAGCAACGGCGAGGTAGGTCTGAATGTTATCGGGATTCTGTTTAATGGCTGCTGTGAGTGCTTTGATGGCCTGGTCTTTTTTATTGTCTTCAAAAGCAGCCTGTCCCCGGGCAATGAGAGAGTCAACCTGGGCTTCACGGGCGGCAAGCGGTGCAGAGAGCAAGAAACAGAGCAGGACGGGTGCAACACATTTGAGGGTTGTGTTCATCGCATTGTCCTCCCGGCAAAAGATGAGGGGCTATATATACGGGAACGCCCGGCAGTTCAAGGGGTTCCGGGCATTCCAATAGAAATATAGGCCATCGGCTTGTCTCACACAAGGCATAGCTCGCGGTATTTGCTTGAATTTCGGTTTGAGAGGCGATAAACTTAATGATAGGGATCGTTTGATTCGAAACACTAATGGAGGAGCTATGCTGTTTACCGATGCACAAATGAGGCAATACGATGAGGAGGGAGCGGTTACGATCGACAGTCCCTTCACCACCGAGGAACTGGACCGCGCCGAGGCGGCATGGGACAGGTTGAAGGCGAGCGGGCGTCCGCCTTATGAAGACCCGGATTATGTCGATGTTGTCCAGCATCCCTATTTTGAGGAGATCGCCAAAAAGGTGTTGCGCGCCGAGTCCGTACATCTGTGGTGGGGATTGTCTCCCCACGAGCGCGCGCCGAGTAGCGCACCTTTTGCGAGCGTCCGCGAACAATGGGGGAATGGATGTCACGTCGATATCCAGGCGACCTGGGAGGATTTTCAGGCGACGCCACGCCGGATGCGCGCTGAGTTGTGGTTCTGGGTCAATGACGTGCCCGAGCATCGGGGAGCTATGCGCATTTTGCCGGGTAGCCATCGCCCGATTATGGAGCACTGGAGCCGGGTTTTGACGCCAGAGCACAAGGCGATGTTGCCCCGCGTCCACGGGTTGCGCCCAGAGCCGTCGGATACGGCGCCGGCTTATCCCGAGCATGTGCCCGAGCTGGTTGATACGCCGTGGCTGGAACAGGAGCCGGTTCCGGCTGTTGCACGTCGAGGGCAGATTCTGATTTTGTGCAGCGGGGGATTGCATTCTGCATGGCAGAACGAGGATACAGTGCCTCGCAAGGGGATGGGAACGTCCTGGATCGCTACTGGCGTGTCCTGCGGGTTGCCGAAGAGTCAGCGCGATGGGTTGATGTCGTTTTTTCCGCGGCTACGAGAGAAGTTGCGTCCCGAGCGCGCTCATATTGTGCCCGAGAATTTCGACTGGCTGTTCGAGAGCGATTACGAGCCGAAATGGTCTGAGACTTTTTTGGGAGCCATTTAGAATAGAGGAAGATCGATGCGCGCAGTGATCCCGGGGACTTTTCTCTTTGTAGTAATGGTATGTGGGTGTGCGGAAGATCCTCCACAGCCCGTGACTTCCAAAGCGATATATACGGGCGCAGAGGCGTGTGCAACGTGTCATCTGGAGGCTTATAAAGAATGGCATGGGTCATTGCATCTGCGGTCAATGCAAGTGCCTTCGGTCGAGACTGTGCGGGGAGATTTTAGGCAGAACAATACATATACGTATAGGGGAATGACTTCTCGAATGTTTGTGCGGGAGGGGACCTATTTTATGGAGACGGATGGTGCGGATGGAAAACGGGGGGTCTATCCCATCGAATATGCGATCGGAGATCGGGATACGCAGTGGTATTTGACCACGCTCGAAGGTGGACGCATTCAGGTGCTGCCGGCCTATTGGGATGTTCGAGAACAGACGTGGTTCGATCCGGTGGAGGGGTTGTTCGATCATCCTCAGGGATTTGCGCCGGGCGATGTCAATTACTGGACGAATTTTGGGCGGAACTGGAACTTCCAATGCCACGATTGTCACGCGAGTCAGATCAAAAAGAATTACGATCCAGAGACAGGCACTTACGCGACGCACTGGACGGACTTGAGTATTAATTGCGAAACATGCCACGGACCTGGAGGCCAACATGTGACATTCTGGAAAGCGTTGCCGGATCAGGTGCCAGCGCGGGATACGACACTGGTAAATTTGCAATTTTTGAGTTCGGAACAGTCAGTGGAGGTCTGCGCGCAGTGCCACGCACATAAGCGGATTATCAAGGAGGGATATCAGCCGGGCGATCCGTTTTACGACTTTTACGAATTGGAAGTGCTGGACAGCGAAAAGTTCTGGGCAGATGGACGCTACCGCGAATTGAACTACAACACGCTGGCTTTTTTGATGAGTTCGTGTTATACGGCGGGGCATCTGACGTGTGCGGGTTGTCACGATTCTCATCATCTGGGTCCTGTGAGAGGGGAAGGCGAGACCCGCGCTGCAACCTATGACCGGGTGTGCTTGAACTGTCACAGGGTGGATGTGGGAGAGCCTGTTGAAAGGCATAGCAATCACAAGACGGTGGGGTGTGTGGATTGCCATATGCCACCTGTAGAAGAGGTGAAGCGGATTGGGATATACGACCACCGCATCCTGTCGCCGGTACCGGAAAATACGGTTCGATTTGGCATTCCAAATGCGTGCAACGAATGCCATAGCGATCAAACGCCCAACTGGGCGGCGAGTTGGGTAAAAACGTGGTGGGGTTCACAGGCGGATGAAGTGGCTCAGACTGAAGCAATTGTTCTGGGACGGATGGGAGATCCAAAGGCTCTGGATGGTTTGATCGTGCTTTCGAAAGACCAGAGTATGGTGTTGCGGGCTTCGGCAGCCGTATTGCTGGGCAGGCAGGCTGATGAGAGGGCTGAAAAGGCTTTGATAGATGCTCTGGGCGATCCACATCCGATGGTACGCACCCGGGCGATAGAGGGATTGATGGGGCATGGGAGCGATGCGGGTATTGAGGCCGTAGCCGAGCGGCTGGATGATTCCTCGCGATTGGTGCGCATACGGGCGGCTTCGATGCTGGAGGGTGTGAATCTATCGGGCGATAGGGGTAATAAGCTATCGGAATCTCTGACAGAATATCGGACAATAGTGACAGGTCTTCTTGCCGATGATCCAGAGGCACAGGTGCAGGTGGGCATTGAGGCATTGCAACAGGGTGATGACCGGGCCGGGGAGATTGCGTTTCGGCAGGCTCTGAAGGTCTGGCCCGGAATGGCAGATGCTTATGCGGGGCTTGGTACTGTGTTTGTCAGGAACAGGCAATTCTCGGAGGCAGTAAAAATGTGGCGGGAGGCAGCGGCAAGGGATTCGACTCTGGTTGTACCTCTGCATCACGCCTGCGAGTTGTGGGAGGCTGATATTCGGGAGAGGTTTAGAACGCGCCCCGGCACAGCCCGGGATTATACCGATCTGGGGGATACATATACGCTTCGGGATTCTCTGGATGTGGCAATCTATTGGTACCGGAAAGCCATTGAGTCCGACCCCAATTACGCTGTACCTTACCACAATCTGGCACTGGTCTGTGCAGAGGCCGGGCGGGAGGTGGAGGCTGAGGCGGCTTTGGATAGATACCGGCAAATCGCGAGAGATGCGAATGCTGTGCGCGAGTTGGAAATGTTGATCCGGGAAAGAAGAAAGAGGCAAGGTGGATAGAGAAGGCATCGGGAAGGAGGATGCTATGAAGGTCTTGAGATGGATTCTATGTGCGATAGGGATTCTGGTGATGGGAGGGGAGGTTTGTGCTACCGATCAGGTGATGTTGAAGTTGCAGTATCCCGAAGGGCGAATCGCTCGCTATAAGAACAAGTATCGCCTGGACTATTTTAGCGATAAGGCCGAGATGATTTTGAGAGAAGGCTCGTTTACTATGCAGGGGTATGGGGAATGGCGGAGCCGAGAAATGGTGGTCGGAGGGGGCGATAGCGTGAAAGTGACTGCCAGAGTAGATAAGGCCGGGAGCCAGGCCATATTGACGGGTGAGCGGTTGACCTATGAACAATTCCCCTATACCCTGGATTTGTTGAACGACCTTTCGTTTACCTGGGAGATTGCGCCCGGGGGGCAGGTGGATGCGTTTGGTCCCGATTTTTCGGCTTTCAAGGCTAAGCGCAAGGATATGATTACGGATTTGCGGCAGGTCTGGATGCCCGGTCTCGCGCCCGTGCTGCCCGACCGGGCGGTGTCGGTCGGGGATACCTGGGAGGGTGAGCAGCGCATTGAGGTGCCGTTTTACGATTTCGATGCTGGTTTAGAGCCGTCGCTCGTGCAGTTTAATAGTGCGTATAAGCTAAAAAAGATCAAAAAACAAAAGGGGTACCGGGTAGTGGAGATTGAGGAGGAGCGCGAGGTACATTACCGAATTTGGTTTCACATTGAGGTGTTGTCGCTTGTGATTGATGGCAAGGGATCGGGGAATGCCGAGTGGGAGATCGATATCGACCGCGGGCTTGTGCTTTCTCACAATATGAAGATCGGTTTGGGATTGCCGCAGGTGCGTATGGCAGGCGATCCAAAGCCTATTGATGATATCAAGGCAGAGATTGAATTGGTTTTCAGCCGGAAATTGGATAAGCTGGAGAAAGAGTAATGAGTCTGGCTTTTGATACATCTGTTGCGATTCAGTCAGCCGACCGGGGCGTGACCGCCCGCGCTGTGTTGCTGGGCCTGGTGCTGGTCTGTGCAGAGGTCGCGGTGATTACATTTTCCGAGCCGGTGGCGCGGTCGTCTTCTATGAATGTGAGTCACTTCCCTGTGGGTTTTTTTATGTGGTTTGTGGTTGTGGTTTTGGGTTTGAACCCGCTTTTGAAATGGATTTATCCAGGGTATATGCTCTCGCGTTCAGAGCTTTTGACTGTTGCCGTGATGGGATTGATTGGGGCGCATATCCCCGGTAGCGGTCTTTTGGGATTTTTCCTGGGGGTGCTGGCTGCGCCGTATTATTTTGCCTCGCCAGAGAATCAATGGGAAGCCCTGTTGCATCCGACTATCCCTTCGTGGTTGGCGCCTTCGAATGAGCGCGGCGCCATGCAGTGGTTTTTTGAGGGGTTGCCCTCAGGCTCAGTGCCGTGGTCGGCCTGGATTATGCCATTATTCTGGTGGCTATGTCTGATCGGGGTGCTGACTTTTGTGCTGCTGTGTATGGCGGTGATGCTGAGAAAGCAATGGGTGGAAAACGAGCGTCTGGTCTATCCCCTGATTTCACCGGTGTCCGATTTGATTGAAGATGACGGCGTTGGGGGGATATTGTCTGGGTTGATGCGGAATAAGCTGTTTTGGGTCGGATTTGTTTTGGGGTTTGGACTTTTGGCCTGGAATTTTGTGTGGTATTTTTGGGATGCCTGGCCCCGGATCAACTTTTTTGGGCGCAAAGATCTGGTATTTATCGATGGGTTCCCCGCGATGACCAACCGGGTCAATTTGTACATTATCGGATTTGGTTATTTTGCGAATCTGGATGTGTTGTTTAGTCTCTGGTTTTTTTATCTGGTTTATTGGGCACAGAATGGGATTTTCAACCGCATTGGTCTGGATTTGGGACCGGGAACGGGTGCGGCGAGTGCATGGGAAAATCTGGGAGCGTTGTTCGCGCTGGTCTGGTGGGCATTGTGGACGGCGAGGCATCATCTGCGGGATGTGGTGAGAAAAGCGATCAATACGAAGTACGGGGTGGATGATTCGGGTGAAATGGTGTCTTACCGCACAGCCGTATTGGGCGTGATTCTGGGGTCGGGATTTTGTTTGTTGTGGCTGTGTATGGCAGGGATCGAGTGGTACATCGGGGTTCTGTTTTTGCTCGCGCTCTACGGGGTGTGTTTGGGGCTGGCAAAGGTGGTGTGTGAGAGTGGTTTGCTCTATCTGGCATGGGGGGTGAGTCCGCAGACATTGGTGACCAATTGTTTGGGGTCGGTGTCTATGGCGGGGGGTACGATTACGACGCTGGCATTTACAGAGGGGCTGTTTTTTCACGGCAAGGGCATGTTTATGTCATCTCTGGCCAATAGTGCAAAGATGGGTGATCTGGCCGGTACCGATCAGAGGCGACTGGGAAAGAGTATGGGACTGGCACTGCTGGTGGGTATTCCCCTGTGTATTTATTTGAGTTTGGGATGGGGCTATGAACAGGGCGCGTATAATTTTGGGGGGTTTCCCTTTCGCTATGGTCGCGATAGCGTATTTACGCGGGCTGTGAGCATGATGCAAAGCCCTCAGGGTCCTGCGTCTCCTCGTCTCATGTTTTTTGGGGTTGGTGTGGTGGGCATGACGCTGTTGACGGTGTTGCGCTACCGCTTGCCCTGGTGGCCGTTGCATCCGATTGGATTTGCAGTGGGTGGAAGCGGTCGCGCTACGAAAGCGACGTGGTCCATTTTTATTGCCTGGGCGTGTAAGTTTTTAATTGTGAAAATTGGCGGTGTGACGCTTTATCGGCGGTATCGTCCGTTGTTTACGGGATTGCTTTCGGGATATTCGCTGGGGGTTGGGGTGTCGTTTGCGGTGGATGTGTTGTGGTTTATGGGACGGGGACATTGGATTCATTTGTATTGAGGAGGTCAGTGATTTTGAAAAGATCTGGTTTTTGGCTAATGGTGTGGATGCTGTTTGTCTCAAATGTTGAGCCATCACAGATGGACTCGGTGCTAGTCGATATTATCAAGGGTAATTATTACGGGGCAATGGTGCGGTGCGAGGATGTAATAGCAGCCGATCAGACAGCGGCAGATGCGTACCGATTTTTGGGATGGCTTCAGATTGTGACGCGGCAGGGCGACTTGCAAGAGGCCGGGGAGAATTTGCAGCGGGCCATTCATCTGAAAATAGCGAATGCAGGCGCGCACAACGATCTCGGGGTGGTGTATTTTTTTCAGCGCAATTACAGTCCGGCGATTGAAGCCTTTGAGCAGGCGGTCGCGCTAAAACCCGATGAGACAATGTTTTACCGAAATCTGGGTTTTGTGGCCGAATTGGCGGGGGCGTATTCCGATGCGGAATCGGCGTTTCAGGCTGTTTTGGAGCGAGACCCGACGGACGATCTGGCGGTTTACGGATATGGTCTTGCGCTGGTCAGGCAAGCGCGTCACGACGAGGCGCTGGAGGCATTTCAAAAGGCCGTCCACATGTTTTCAGATCGCAAAGAGGCGCATTTGGAGATCGGACAACTCATGATGATGCACGGCAAGTATGCGTCTGCTATATCTGCGTACAAACGGGCGACAAAAATTGATTTTGAAGATCCCAAAGGTCACTATGGACTGGCACAGGCTTATCAGGTATCGGGCGATTCTCTATCGGCGCGACATGCCTGGGAGGCGTTTAAGTTTTTCGACGAGCGCCACCGGCACGCGGTTCGAGACCAGTATGTGTTGCCTGTGCGATTTGATAAGATAGCCGATTTGCTGGATTTCGGAGACAGGTTTGTGAGATTGGGGCATCACGATAAGGCTATAGAGATTTATCGGGAAGCGGTCACTCTGGTGGAAGATCCGGATTTGCCATGGCGGTTTAGTCCAGAGGTCCCCCTGGTGTATCTGGCTCTGGGACAGTCTTATCAGGCGTTGGGGGATGTAGAGCGAGCGCGGCGGTCTTATGACGCGGCTTTTGCGCTGGGTGAAGGAGGCATGGTATCTGACGAGGCATTGAGACACAGGACAGATATGTTTTTGTGTGCCGATGGGTTGTCGCGCGATGTGGTGGAGGGGTATGAGCGGATTGTGGCTATGGATCCGATTGCCTATGCCGCGTTCTATATTTACGATCAGATCAGTCAGGCACAGGCGAAGACGGGACATTTGAATAAGTGTATCTCGACATATCAGACCAGGGCAGATCAGGTTGCGTATTCTGCGGGATTGCTCGTGCGATTGGGTGTGGCACATGCGGTGGCGGGAGATATGGACGCGGCAAGGGCGTTGTACGATCAGGTGATTGGGGGGGCGGAAGATCCGCGCGAGTTGTATCTCCAATTGTCGGTTCTCTACGGTCGGACAGGGCGGAAAGCAGAGGCCGAGGCAATGGCGGCAAAAGCATCCGCAGATGTACGCAGATAAACGCAGATGGGTGCGCCTATACTTTCGCAATTGGATGGGAGTATTAGTGTTTAGAGTTATCGGTATTCTTTTTTTCCTTTTATGTTCGGGTTCTGTTGCCGCAGAGCAATTTGTGGAGGTTGCAGAAGCGTCTGGTATATCTTTTGTGCATCGGACTGGCGCGAGGGGAAATTGGCATTATTTGGAGACCATGGGGTCGGGTTGTGCGGTGTTTGATGCGGATGGGGATGGCGATCTGGATCTGTATTTCGTCAATGGAGAACACGGGCAGGCGGGCGGCGAGAACGCGCTTTATCGAAACGATGGTGGGTTTCGATTTTCGGCTGTGCCGGGTGCGCCGGGTGTGGGGTATGGCATGGGGTGTACGGTTGGGGATTACGACAATGATGGCGATCTCGATCTTTATACGACGGGTTATGATGCCAATGTGCTGTACCAAAATGATGGCCGTGGTGGTTTTGCGAAAAAGAAGGCGGGGGTGGGAGGCGGTGGGTGGTCTGCTGGTGCCACCTTTTTTGACGCGGATGGGGATGGCGATCTGGATTTGTATGTGGTGCGCTATTTGACGTATGATGTGAAAACCGAGCCGCATTGCGAGCGGGTGGGAATTCGCACGTATTGTGATCCCGGCTATTTTGAGGGGGCGCCGGATTTGCTTTATCGGAATGAGGGGAATGGACTATTTACGGATATTTCCTTTGAGGCGGGTGTGGCGGATTCTTCGGGCAAAGGGCTTGGGGTGGTGAGTCTGGATTACGATGGGGACGGGGATACCGATCTCTATGTGGCGAATGATACGACGCCAAATTTTTTGTACCGCAATGTGGGTGGACGGTTTGAGAATGTGGGAATAGAGGCGGGTGTGGCGTTTAATGCGCAGGGCCGGACGCAGGCGGGGATGGGGGTTGATGTGGGG